>NZ_JAAVCB010000108.1:0-44641 GCF_014802555.1 Clavibacter sp.
ACCGGGCCGACGCGCTTGACCCCTTCATCGAGCACTACAACACTGAACGGATCCACTCGAGCCACGGGCTCACGCCCGCGGCCCGAGTGTCACCAACGTCATGACCCAGTACAGCTAGCAGCACCGGCGACCGCAGCCCGCCGCGCCTCAGCTGCTCTGCCGCACCACCAGGGTGGTCGGCATGAGCGTCAGCGGCTCCACTGTCTCCCCCGCCACCAGCCGCACCAGCACCTCGGCCATCTTCCGGCCGAACTCCTGGTTGGGCTGGCGCACGGTGGTGAGCGGCGGCACGGCGGACTTCGCGAAGTAGTCGTCGTCGAAGCCCACCACCGCCACGTCGTCGGGCACGCGCAGCCCGTGCTCGCGCAGCTCCGCGTAGACGCCCGCGGCCATCTGGTCGCTCGCCGCGAAGACGCCGTCGATGGGCTCGCCGCGCGCGAGGAGCGTGCGCATCGCGTCGGCGCCCGACGCCGGCGAGAAGTCGCCGTACGCGACGAGCGTCGGATCCAGCCCCGCCCCGGTCATCGCCTCCCGGAACCCGCGCAGCCGGTCGATCCCCGCCGGCATGTCCTGGCGGCCGGCCACCGACGCGATGCGCGTCCGACCGCGCGAGATCAGGTGCTCGGTCGCGGCCTTCGCGGCGCCGACGTTGTCGACGTCGACGGTGGGCGCCTCGCGGTCGTCCTGTCGCAGCGGCCGACCGGCGAACACGACGGGCAGCCGGTCGCGCATGCCGCTGAAGGTGGCGTCGCCCGAGTGGTGCGACACCACGAGGACGCCGTCGACGTTCCCCCCGAGCAGGAACCGCCGGGTCTTCTCGGCCTGCGCGGGCGAGGAGATGAGGAGCGTGAGCGTGTACTCGGTGGCGGCCAGGTGCGCCATCGCGCCCTGGATCAGCGCCGAGAAGAACGGATCCGCGAACACCCTGGCCGTCTGCTCCGGCATCACGAGCGCCAGCGCGTTCGTGCGGCGCCCGGCGAGCGAGCGTGCCGCGCGGTTGGGCACGTAGTTGAGCGTGGCGATGGCCGCGTTGACGGCGGCGACGACGTCGGGTGCGACCCGGTCGGATCCGTTCACCACCCGCGAGACCGTGGCCCGGCTGACCCCGGCGAGCGCGCCGACCATCTCGAGGGTGGGCGGGTGCTGCTCGGCGTCGGCGGCCACGGTCCCCCTCATGTCGGTGCTCGTCGGATCAGGCGCGGCGTGGATCAGGACGAGTGTACGGGCGGCCCCTACCCCTTCACCGCGCCCGCCATGATCCCGGATATCAGCTGCCGTCCGGCCACCACGAACAGGACCAGCAGCGGCAGCGTCGCGAGCACCGCGCCCGCGAGCACGATCGAGTAGTCGACGTACCTGGCCGACTGCAGCTGGCTGAGCGCCACCTGCAGCGTCGGGTTCTGCGGCACGACGAGCAGCGGCCACAGGTAGTCGGTCCAGGCCGTCATGAAGGTGAACAGGCCGAGGATCGCCATGGCCGGCCGGGCCGCGGGCACCCCCACGTGCCAGAAGGTGCTGATCATCGACGCGCCGTCCATCCGCGCCGCCTCGATGAGCTCGGTCGGGATCACGTCCACCAGGTACTGCCGCATGAAGAAGACGCCGAACGCCGTCACCAGGGTCGGCACCACGACGGCGCCGAGCGTGCCGGTCCAGCCGAGCTGCTTCATCATCATGAACAGCGGGATGATGCCGAGCTGCGTGGGCACGGCGAGCGTCGCGATCACGAAGACCATGAGCCCCTCGCGGCCGCGGAACCGGAGCTTGGCGAAGGCGTATCCGGCCAGGGTCGAGAAGGTGATGACCGAGACGCTGATCACGGTCGACACGATCACGCTGTTCATCAGCGCGAGCCAGAACGGCACGGTGCCCACGACCTCGGACACGTTGATCCAGAACCGACCGCCCGGCAGCAGCGACGGCCAGGTGTCGGTGAGCGCCGACTTGTCGCTGGATCCCATGACGACGGACCACCACAGCGGATACGCGCCGCCGATGAAGACCGCGAGGATCAGGCCGTAGGCGAGGAATCCGGGACGGCGGTCGATGCCGGTGCCGCCGCTCGGTCGGCGCCGGGGCGCGCGGTCGCGGCCGGCGGGCGGGCGCCCGGAGGCGGTGCCGGCTGACGCGGCGGGACGGGTGACGGTGGCGGTCATGATTCGCGCTCCTCGGGAAGGACGGTGTCGGGCGCCTGCGGCACGCTGGTCGCGCCGGGCGCGGGGGCCGCGGGCTGGGCGCGGAACCGGGTGATGGCCCGGCGGGTGCGGCGGGCGGATCCCCGCGCCTCCACCCCCGCGATGCGCCGCGACAGCCAGAAGTTGAGCAGCCCGATGAGCACGATGAGGAGGAACAGGATCCACGCCACCGCGCTCGCCTTGCCGAAGTCCTGCCGGTTGAACGCGAGGTCCCAGAGGTAGAGCACGGTCGTCTGGTACTGCCGCTGCGGCCCGCCCGGCGTGGAGCTCGCGGCGTTGAACAGCTTGGGCTCCGTGAATATCTGCAGGCCGCCGATGGTGGCCGTGATGATCACGAAGACGAGCGTCGGACGGATGCTCGGCACGGTGATGGAGAAGAACCGCCGCACGGATCCTGCGCCGTCGAGCGCGGCAGACTCGTGCACGTCGCGCGGCACGGCCTGCATGGCCGCGAGGAGGATGAGCGCGTTGTACCCGGTCCAGCGCCAGTTCACCATCGTCGCGATGGCGAGGTGCGACGGCAGCGTCTCCGTCTTCCACATGACCGGGTCGAGCCCGATCTCGGTGAGCAGGTTGTTCACGAGCCCGTACCTCTCGCCGAACATGCTGCTGAAGATGATCGCGACCGCGACCGGCGTGACGATGTACGGGAGGATCACGCTCATGCGCCAGAACGTCTTCGCCCGCAGGTTCTGGTCGAGGATCGCCGCGATGGCCGCCGCGACGGCCAGCTGCGGCACCGTCGACAGCAGGAAGATGCTGAACGTGTTGTAGACGGAGTTCCAGAACAGCGGATCCGCGAGCTCGACCGCGTAGTTCTCGAACCCGATCCAGTCGCCCGCCCCCGTCAGCAGGTTCCAGTCGTTGAGCGACACGACGAACGTGTAGGCGAGCGGGAACAGGCCGACCAACCCGAAGAGCACGAAGAACGGCGCCACGTAGAGGTACGGCGAGTAGCGGAAGTCCCACGTGGCGAGCCTCTGGCGCCACGTCGGCGGTGCGGGCTCCCGCGGCGGCAGCGCGCGGGGTCGGGGCGGCGCCGGTGGGCGCAGGGTGGTCGTCATCGGTCCTTCTCTCGAGCGTCAGGGACGGGGTGCGGGCGCTGTGGCGCCCGCACCCCTCGGGTGGGCGGTCCCCCGACCGCCCGGCTCCTACTGCTCGACCAGCTGCCCGAGCAGGGTGATCGCGTCGGCCCACGACTTCTTGCCGTCGGACTTGCCGGCGTCGAGCGCCTGGATGGAGGGGCCGAAGACCTGCTCCTGGATGACCGAGTCGTCCGGCCCCTTGTACTGCGCCTTCACGCCCTCGGCACGCGCAGCGAGGATCGTGCCCACGGGTGCCTCGTTGAAGAACGTCGTGAGCTCGCTCGGCCCGGTCACGCCCTCCGAGGACTGCGCCTCGACGGCGCTGGGGAACGTGCCCGCGGACTGGAAGGCAGCCGACTGCTGCTCCGGCTCGGTGAGCCACGCGGCGAGCTCCGCGGCCTCGGCCGGGTGCTTCGAGCTGGTCGGCACGGTCAGGAACGAGCCGCCCCAGTTGGCGGATCCACCGGGGAACACGTCCGCGAAGTCCCAGCCGGTCGTGGCGTCGCCGCCCGCGGACTCGGCGTTGCCCTTCAGCGTGCCGAGCATCCATCCCGGGCAGACGAAGGTCGCGAAGGACCCGTCGGTGAACGCCTTGCCGCCGCCCCAGTCCCATGCGGTCTGCGCGTCGGAGAGGCCGGCGCCCGCGCCGTCGGCGACCTTCTGCCAGAGCGCCTCGAGGTCGGCGTTGCCCTCGACGTTGAGCTCGCCGTCCTTCGTGTAGTAGCCCTCGGCCTGCTGGTTGACCATGGCGTTCCAGATGAAGCCGGACTGGTCGTACCAGGACTTGCCCGTGGCCGCCTTGTACTGCTTGCCGACCTCGAAGTAGCGGTCCCAGGTGGCGTCCTCGCCGCCGAAGAGCGTCGCCACCTCGGCGCGGTCGGTGGGCAGGCCCGCCTCGGCGAAGAGCTTCGAGTTGTAGCAGAGGCCCTCGGGCCCGATGTCGGTGCCGTATCCGATGACACGGCCCTCGGGATCCGTGGCCTGGTCGTACTTCCACGGGACCCAGCGGTCCTTGACGTCCTCGATGCCGTGGTCGCGGAGGTCGGTGAACGAGTCGGAGACCTGCATCACCTTGCTGAGCCCCCCCTCCTCGACGGCCTGCACGTCGGGGAGCCCCGCCCCGGACGCCTGCTTGGTCTGCCAGTCGATGAGCGCGTTGCCGCCCGTGTCGATGTTGGTCGCCTTGATGGTGACGCCCGGGTGCGACGCCTCGTACTGGGCGTAGAGCTCGTCGAAGCCCATCTTGTTGAACGTCGTGACGGTGAGCGTGATGTCCCCGCCGTCGGATCCTCCCGCGCCGCCGGAGCTGCATCCGGTCGCGAGGAGGGCGATGACCGCGGCGCCGGCGATGCCGGCGGCCGCGCGCGTTCGTGCTGTGTTCGTCAAAGGTCACTCCCTTGTGCCTGTCGGACGTCGGTGCTCTCGCTGTAAGCGCGCTCTCACGCCGTTCGGCAGACCATATGCAGCCCTCCTCGGCCCTGTCAAGGGCCGCGCGCGCTTCCGTGGAAGCGCTCTCACGGCAACCGGGCACCGCCTAGGCTCGATACATGTCGACGACGATGCCGCCCGCCCCCGCCCGCCCGCCCGACGGGGACGACGCCGGCCCCGTCCGGTTCGACGTGATCGGGGCCGCCGGCATCGCGACCTCGGTCGTCCCCGACATGCTGCTCGTGCCCGGCATCGAGGTCGTCGCCGTGCACTCCCGCACCCGCGCGAGCGCCGAGGATCTGGCCGCGACGCACGGCATTGCGCGGATCCACGACACCCTCGACGCGCTCCTCGCCGACCCCGAGGTGGACGCCGTCTACGTCGCCACCCCGCACACGCTCCACCGCGCGCAGGCGGAGGCCGCCCTCCGCGCCGGCAAGCACGTCGTCTGCGAGAAGCCCGCCACCACCACGGCCGCCGACACCCGCGCCCTCGTCGACCTCGCCCGCGCCGAGGGCCTGCTGTTCCTCGAGGCGCTCTGGATGGCGTTCTCCCCCGGCTACCTCGCTGTGCGCCACGCCATCGCGGACGGCCGCATCGGGGATCCGCGCGCGATCTCCGTGGCCTTCGGCTTCGTCACCGAGCCCGGGAAGGGCCGCCTCTGGGACCCGGAGGTCGGCGGCGGCACGCTGCTCGACATGGGCGTGTACCCGCTCGCCTTCGCGCACGGCCTGTTCGGCACGCCGTCGTCGGTCGCGGCGGTCGGCACCGTGATCGACGGCGGCGTCGACACCGAGGTCGCGATCCTGCTCGGCTGGCCCGACGGGCGGCACGCGACGCTCGCCTGCTCCCTCGTCGCCGCGCTCCCCACGGGCGCGACCGTCAGCGGCACGGCCGGCCGCATCGAGGTGGATCCGCTCTTCCTCGCCTCCCGCGCACTCACGGTCGTGCCCGCCGACGGGGATCCGGAACGGCAGGAGCACGAGATCGAGGGCCGCGGCTACGTGCCCATGTTCCGGGCGGCGCGCGACGCGATCCGCGCGGGCGCCGTCGAGTGCGCGGAGATGCCGCACGCGGAGTCCGTCGCCCTCGCCGAGCTGATGGACGGGATCCTCGCGGACATCGGCGCGCGCTGACCGACGCCGGCCGGGAGGCGCACGTCCGGGAAGACGTCAGAGGGCGCTCGTTAGGGTCGGAGAGGAGGCACGCGCCTCCGCCCTGCGGCACGTCGACGGAGACGATCCGACCGGAACGACCCCGAAGGAGAACACCATGACGCACGTCCTCGTGCTCGTCGGCAGCCTGCGCTCAGGCTCCACCAACCAGCAGATCGCCGAGGCGGCGGTGCGCCACGCCCCCGCCGGGGTGACCCTCGACATCCACGCCGGCCTCGACCGGCTCCCCTTCTACAACGAGGACGTCGACGTCGAGGGATCCGTGCCCGCCGACGCCGTGGCCTTCCGCGACGCCATCGCCGCGGCCGACGCGCTCCTCGTCATCACGCCCGAGTACAACGGCACGATGCCCGCCGTGCTGAAGAACGCGATCGACTGGGCCTCGCGCCCGTTCGGCGCGTCGGCCCTGGCCGGGAAGCCGACCGCGGTGATCGGCAGCGCCTTCGGCCAGTACGGCGGCGTCTGGGCGCAGGACGAGGCTCGCAAGGCCCTCGGCATCGCCGGCGCGCACGTGCTCGAGGACGTCAAGATGGCCATCCCGGAGTCGGTCGTCCGCTTCGCCGAGCGCCACCCGGCGGACGACGCCGAGGTCGTGGCGCAGCTCCGCGAGGTGCTCGACGCCGTGAGATCCTCGGCGACCGCAGCCTGAGACCACCCTCGACGGGGGCATCGCACCCCGAGCACCACGACGGCCGCGCCCCCGAGGGGACGCGGCCGTCGTCGTGCCAGCCCGGGAGGCTACGGCTTCAGCACCACCTTGATGCAGCCGTCCTCCTTCTTCTGGAAGATCTCGTACATGTGCGCGGCCTCGCTGAGCGGCACGGAGTGCGTGACGAGGTCCATGACGCCGAGCGGGTCGGCCGGGTCCTCGACGAGGGGCAGCAGGTCCTCGATCCATTACTGGACGTTGCACTGGCCCATGCGGATCGCGATCTGCTTGTCGAAGAGCGACTTCATGGGCAGCGGGTCAGCCTCGCCGCCGTAGACGCCCGAGATGGAGACGGTGCCGCCGCGGCGGACCGCGTCGAATGCCGTGTGCAGGGCCGCGAGGCGGTCGACGCTCGCTGTGTCCATGACCTTCTTCGCGATGCCGTCGGGCAGGAGGCCCGCGGCCTTCTGGGCGAAGGACGCGGCGGGGCTGCCGTGCGCCTCCATGCCGACCGCCTCGACCATGGCGTCGGGCCCGCGGCCGTCGACCATCTCGCGCAGCTTGTCGGGCACGTCGTCGGTGAGGTCGAGGGTCTCGACGCCGTGGCGCTCGGCCATGGCGCGGCGCTCGGGGACGGGATCCACCGCGATGACGCGGTAGCCCAGGTGCTTCCCGATGCGGGCCGCGAACTGGCCGACGGGGCCGAGGCCCATGACGCCGAGCGTGCCGCCCTCGGGCACGTTCGCGTACTGCACGCCCTGCCAGGCCGTGGGGAGGATGTCGCTGAGGAAGAGGTAGCGCTCGTCCGGCAGCTCGCCGTTCACGACGATCGCGTTGGCGTCGGCGAGCGGCATGCGGAGGCGCTCGGCCTGGCCGCCGGGGATGGATCCGTACATCTCGCTGAAGCCGTACAGCGCGGCACCGCTGCCCTGGGCCTTGACCTGCGTGGTCTCGCACTGCGTGAAGAGGCCGCGGTCGCACATGAAGCAGTCGTGGCACGCGATGACGAAGGGGACGACCACGCGGTCGCCGACCTTGAGCTTCGTGACGGCGCTGCCGACCTGCTCGACGACGCCCATGTTCTCGTGGCCGAGCACGTCGTCCTTGTCGAGGAACGGCCCGAAGACCTCGTAGAGGTGGAGGTCGGATCCGCAGATCGCCGTCGACGTGATGCGGATGACGGCGTCGGTGTCCTGCTCGATCACGGGGTCGGCGACGTCCTTGACCTCGACGTCGTGGATGCCCTGCCAGGTGAGTGCCTTCATGGTGCTCCTTCTGCTCTCGGGCGCGGATCCTCGTGGGACACGCGCTCATCCAGACAACGCCCTGCGGGGCTGTCCGCCAAGCGAAGGTCAGGCCGCGTCCAGTCAGCGGCGACATCCGGGCGCGGCGACGGGCGTGCGGTGCCCGCGGCGCGACGGGAGAGGCGGCGCACGCCGCTCAGACGATCCGCCCCGGTGAGTCGGTCGTCCACGACACGACCGATCCGGGGCGGATCTGGAGGGCCGGTGATGCGGTCCGGACTGCATAGGAGGACTCTCGACAATCCTCAAGCGCCCGAGCCCGCTGCGGCCTCGTGCGGTCAGTGTGCTCCCCACGCGGGGAAATGCCCAGTCCCCCGTCATGACTCCCGGCGGACATGCGGGAACGGCCGGCTCAGATGTCCCAGCCGTGCGCGCGCTGCACCGCGCGGAGCGCCTCGGCGGCGTCGTGCTCGCCGTAGGGGACACGATCCCAGTGGATGCCGGCCGTGGAGATCCAGCCGAGCTCGGTGAGGGCGGCCGCGAGGTCCTCGATGTAGAGGGCGACAGCCTCGTCCGCGCCGCGGATGGCGTCGCCCGTGATGGACCAGCCGAAGTAGCCGGCGACGAAGCGGGCCTGCTCGGTCGGGCTGCGGTCGGGACCCTCGCGCCGGTCGGGGAGGGCCTCGCTCTCGGACGACTGGACCAGGTCGCCCATGTCGTCGGTGCCGGTGTCGTGCATGGCGTCCCCTCCGAGGTCACGCGCGCGCGCGACATCGGTCTCCAGGATGTCAGCCGCGCGCGCACGACCCCAATGGGACGGAGGGGGTTGACATGGGCGCCCGTCGGCGCGTAAGAGCGGAGGGGGCTCCGCTCGAGGTCAGCGCGCGTCGTCGCGCGGCTCGTCCTCGGGGGGCTCCCGCATGATGAGCAGGCCGCCGGGGCTGTTCGCCGTGGTCATGAGCGCGTCGACCCACTTGCGGTTGATGGGCGGCACGCGGCTGCCGTGGTACTTGAACACCAGCGGCAGCGAGTTGTGCATCCAGATGGTCGTGCGCCCGTCGCCCACCTCGACGTCGTCGCGCCAGGAGAAGTAGAAGTTCTCCCCGCGTCGCAGCTTCGCGCCGATGACGAGCTGCAGATGAGCGAGCAGGCGGTCGTCGAACTCCGCCGTCAGCGTCGAGTCGTATTTGAACGTCCCCATGATCGATCCCGTGTTCCCCTCATGAGCTCTCGGGCCCCGCGCCGACGGAGAGGGGGCCAGAGAGCGGCGCTGAGCTTCGGCCGTGCCCACCCACTATGCCAGCGTTGTCGGCGATTTCCGGCTCGTGCGGGAGACCCGTGGGCATGTGGTAGTGGGAAGCACCCCGCGAGGGGTCGTCGCGGGGATCGGATCCCGCCGGCCGACGCGCCCGGCACGACGTGCCCGGCGCGTGTCAAGGGGGTAGGCGCTCTGGACCCCACCGGCGGACGGTCTATGGAGATCCGCGGTCGCTCCCGACCGCGGCGCCGACGACGAGGAGAGACCCCTCCATGTTCTTCCACAAGCAGGCCCTGCAGCACGAGGCCACCCCCGACAAGCCCGACCCCATCTACGCGCGCCACCTCCAGGAGGTGCTCGGCGGACAGTACGGCGAGATCTCCGTAGCCATGCAGTACGGCTTCCAGTCCTGGAACTCGAAGCTCCCGGGCAAGTACCGCGACATGCTCTACGGCATCGGCGCGGAGGAGTTCGGCCACGTCGAGATGCTCGCCATCATGATCGCCAAGCTGCTCGAGACGGCGCCCGTCGAGGCGACCGAGGACGCGATGAAGGACCCGACCCTCGCCGCGGTCATCGGCGGCGGCGACATCCAGCACGCCATCGTCGCCGGCGCGGGCGCCCGCCCGGTCGACGCGAACGGCAACCCGTGGTCGGGTGCCTTCGTGACCGCGAGCGGCAACCTCCTCGCCGACTTCCACGCCAACGCCAACGCCGAGATGCAGGGGCGGATCCAGGTCGCCCGGCTCTACCACATGACCGACGACAAGGGCGTGAAGGACCTCCTCTCCTTCCTCCTCGCGCGCGACACCATGCACCAGAACCAGTGGCTCGCCGCGATCGCCGAGCTGCAGGCCGAGGGCACCGAGACCCTGCCCGTGCCCGGCGACTTCCCGGTCGCGCTCGAAGAGCAGGAGGTCTCGTACCAGTACCTCAACTTCTCCGACGGCCCCGCCGCATCCGAGGGCACGTGGGCGTCCGGCCCGACGCCCGACGGCAAGGGCACGTTCACGTACCACGACGGCCCGACCACCTCGGTGCCGATGCCCGCCCCGCCGATCGGCAACCCGCTCCTGCACGGCACCATCCCGGCCAAGGACCCGGGCCTGCTGAAGAAGGCGGCCTCGGCCGTGAAGGACGCCGTCACCCCCGAGTGACCCGCGGTGCACGACCGGGCGGCCGACCCAGCACGGGTCGGCCGCCCGCCGCGGTCCGGCCGCACCCGGTCCGGCCGCCCGCACTCCCCCGACGAAGAGGAACGCATGATCCGCACCGGCACCCCGCCCCGGCCCTCGTGCCCCGTGCTCACGCGCGACGTGGCCCCGGGCGTGCACCTGCTCGCCCACGCGTACGTGAACCTGTACCTGATCGAGGGCGACGACGGGATCACGGTCGTCGACACCGCGTTCCCCGACACCTGGCCGCACCTGCTGCGCGCGCTCCACGCGATCGGCCGCACGCCCGACGACGTGCGCGCCATCGTGCTGACGCACGGCCACTTCGACCACGTCGGATCCGCCGCCCGCGCCGCCCGCGAGCTCGGCGTGCCCGTGCACGTGCACCCGGACGACGCGCGGATCGCCCGCCACCCCTACTCCTACCGCCGTGAGCGCACGCCCTTCGCGTACCCGCTCCGCCACGGGCGCGCGATCCCGGTGGTCGCCGCCATGGCCGCGGCCGGCGCCCTGCGCGTGGAGGGCGTGGACGCCGTGGCCGACGTCGCCGCCGGCCCCCTCGACGTGCCCGGCCGTCCCGTCGCCATCCCGACCCCCGGCCACACGGACGGCCACGTCGCGCTCCACCTGCCCGACCGCGACGCGCTCATCACCGGGGACGCGCTCGTGACCCTGGACCCGTACACGGGCCGCACCGGCTGCCGCATCGTCGCGGGCGCCGCCACCGCGGACAGCGGCCGGGCGCTCCGCTCCCTCCTCGCGCTCGAGGAGACCGACGCGCGCATCGTGCTCCCCGGCCACGGCGCGCCCTGGACCAACGGGATCCGCGCCGCCGTCGCCGCCGCCCGCGCCGTGGGCCCGTCGTGACCGCCCTCACCGAGCTGTGGCTCGTGCGCCACGGCGAGAGCACCGCGAACGTGGCGGCGAGCCGGGCGGACCGCGACGGCGACGAGGTGATCCGGGTCGACCACCGCGATCCGGACGTGCCGCTCTCCGACGTCGGGAAGGCGCAGGCCCGCGCCCTCGGCCGCTGGCTCGCAACACGGTCGGACGCGCCCACGACCGTGTGGACCTCGCCCTACCTCCGCGCGCGCAGCACGGTGGCGGTCGCGCTGGGGGAGGCGCGCATCGACGCCGAGGCGCGGCCGGACGAGCGGCTGCGCGACCGGGAGCTCGGGATCCTCGACCTGCTCACCGCCCGCGGCGTCGCTGCGCGCCACCCCGACGAGGACGACCGCAGGCGCTGGCTGGGGAAGCTCTCCTACCGGCCGCCGGGCGGGGAGTCGTGGGCCGACGTGGCGTTGCGCATCCGCTCGTTCCTGCAGGACCCGGAGGTCGCATCCGCCGACGGCCGCGCCCTCATCACCACGCACGACGCCGTGGTCATGCTCTTCCTCTACGTCGGCCTGGGGCTCACCGAGGCCGAGCTGCTCGCCTTCCAGGCGCAGCACACCGTGGCGAACGCGTCCGTCACGATCCTCGAGCGGTCCGCCCCGCGCGGCCCGTGGACCCTCCGGGTCTTCTCGGCCACGGAGCACCTCGACGGGCAGGGCGCCCCCGTCACCGAGCACGGAGGAGAACCCGATGACCGACGGCGATGACGCACGGCCCGACGGGTCCGCCCAGGTGGTGACCCCGGCGGCGCTGCGCGACTGGGCGCTGCCCGCGGCGACCGGATCCAAGTACGGCCGCGGCCAGGTCGTGGTCGTCGGCGGGGCCCTCCGCTCCCCCGGTGCGGCCATGATCGCGGGCCTCGCCGCCCTGCGCGTCGGCGCCGGCCGGCTCACGCTCGCGGTGGGCGCGTCGGTGGCCACGGAGGTCGCGGTGGCGGTGCCCGAGAGCGGCGTCGTCCCGCTCGAGGAGACGGCCGACGGCCACGTGCGCGGCGCGGGGATCCGCGCGGCCGAGGATGACATCGCCTCCGCCGACGCCGTGCTCCTCGGCCCGGGCCTCGACGACGCGGACGGGGCCGAGCGGATGGTGCGCCTGCTCGCGACCCTCGTCCCCGATGACGCGGTCGTGGTGCTCGACGCCTTCGCCCTGGGCGTGCTGCCCGCATGCCGGGAGTCGGCCGCCCACTTCGCCGGGCGGCTGGTGCTCACCCCGAACTCCTCGGAGGCGGAGCGGCTGCTCGGCCGCGAGGCGGGCGACGACGCCGTGGCCGACGCGCGTGAGATCGCCCGGGAGTACCGGGCGGTCGTGACGATGGGCGGTGTGGTGGCCGCCCCCGACGGGCGCGCGTGGACGATCGGCGCGGGCGGAAGCGGGCTCGGCACGTCCGGATCCGGCGACGTGCTCGGCGGCGCGGTGGCCGGCCTCTGCGCGCGCGGCGCGGATCCGGCGCAGGCGGCCGTCTGGGCGACGCACGCGCACGCCGCGGCCGGGGATCGGCTCGCGGTGCAGGTGGGTCCGCTCGGCTACCTCGCAGGCGAGCTGCTCGTGGAGCTGCCACGCGTGCTCGTGGAGCTGCAGGCGTGATCCGCTCCCTCCCCAGCGCCCCACGCTCGGGCATCGGCTGGGGATCCCGGCCCGGCCCGGTCGTCGCGGGCCGACGGTCGTAGGGTCGGACCATGACCGATTCCACGTACACCGCCCAGCTCGTCGGCCCCGAGGGGACCGAGGAGACCGAGGTCGAGCTCATCAACGGGGAGCCCGTGAAGAGCTTCGTCCGCGCCACCTCGCTCAGCGAGGAGGAGCAGGTGTGGGAGCTCGACCCCGACGCCGACGGGTACGTCTATCGTCCCGCGGGCATCCCGGGAGCCGACTACTCCTGATCGGCGGGGGCGGCAGCGGTCCTACGGCAGCAGGATCGGCAGGCAGCAGAGCACGCTGACGGCACCGGCACCGATCGCCGCCAGGGTCCACGGCAGGGCCGGCCGCGCGAACAGCTGCGCGCGGCCCATGCCGCGCTCGCGTGCGCTGAGCAGCCCGCCGACGCACAGCAGCACCCCGCTGGTCAGGATGGCGGCGAGCGCCACGAGCAGCAGGGCGAGCGTCGGATCCATGTCCACGGTCGAGAGGCTATCGGCGGGGCGCGGCGACGGCGGCCGGCCGAGTTGCCCCGTCTGCCCCCGCCGTAGGATCGAGGTCCCGCACGACGTGAGGAATCCCATGAGCACCAGCCCGTCCACGCCCGCGACCGACACCGCCGCGATCGCCCGCATCATCGACCACACGCTCCTGAAGCCCGAGGCCACGCGCGACGAGGTCGCCGCGCTCGTCGCCGAGGCCGTCGAGCTCGGCACCTACTCCGTGTGCGTCTCGCCGTCGATGCTGCCGCTCGAGCTGCCGGCGGGATCCGACCTGAAGGTCGCGGTCGTCTGCGGCTTCCCGAGCGGCAAGCACCACAGCGAGGTCAAGGCCGCCGAGGCCGCGCTCTCAATCCGCCAGGGCGCCGACGAGATCGACATGGTGATCGACGTGGGCGCCGCCCGCGAAGGCCGCTTCGCCGACGTCGAGGCCGACATCCGCGCGGTCCGCGAGGCCGTGCCCACGCCCGCCGTGCTCAAGGTCATCATCGAGTCGGCCGCGCTCGACGACGACCAGATCGTGGCCGTCTGCACCGCGGCCGTCGCCGCCGGCGCCGACTTCGTCAAGACCTCCACGGGCTTCCACCCCACCGGCGGCGCGACCGTGCACGCGGTCGAGCTGATGAGCCGCACGGTCGACGGCAAGGCCGGCGTCAAGGCGTCCGGCGGGATCCGCACCTACGAGACCGCCGTGCAGATGATCGAGGCGGGGGCCACGCGCCTCGGCGTCTCGGGCAGCGCGGTCGTGCTCGCGGGCCCCGTGCAGACGCCCGAGAACGGCGCGCTCGGATCGAGCGGCTACTGATGCCGACAGACCGCCGCGCGCACCTCGCGGACATCGGCCGCTTCATCCAGGCCTCGCCCTCCTCGTTCCACGCGGCCGAGGAGGGTGCGCGCCGGCTCGAGACCGCGGGCTTCACGCGCCTCGACGAGCGCGACGCGTGGCCGACCGGCTCGGGGAAGCGGTTCATCGTCCGCGACGGCGCGCTCCTCGCCTGGATCCAGCCCGCCGGCGCGCACGCCACCACGCCCTTCCGCGTGCTCGGCGCCCACACCGACTCCCCCGGCTTCAAGCTGAAGCCGAAGCCCACCATCGGATCCGACGGCTGGCTCCAGGCCGGCGTCGAGGTCTACGGCGGCCCGCTCCTCAACTCCTGGCTCGACCGCGACCTCGAGCTCGCCGGCCGCCTCGTCACGCGCGACGGCCGCCGCCACCTCGTCCGCACCGGCCCGCTCCTGCGCTTCCCGCAGCTCGCCGTCCACCTCGACCGCGGCGTCAACACCGACGGGCTCCGGCTGGATCCGCAGCGCCACACGAGCCCGATCCTGGGCACGGGCTCCCCCGCCGACGCCGACGTGCTCGGCCACCTGGCCGGCCTCGCCGGAGTGGCGGCGGACGACGTGCTCGGCTATGACGTGGGCGTCGCCGACACCCAGGCGCCCGGATCCCTCGGCCTCGCGGGCGAGCTCTTCGCCGCCGGCCGGATGGACAACCTCAGCTCCGTCCACGCGGGCCTCGCCGCCCTGCTCGAGCTCGCCGGCACCGCCGACGACGACCCGGACGCGCCCGTCGCGGTGCTCGCCGCCTTCGACCACGAGGAAGTCGGATCCGCTACCCCGTCGGGCGCCGCCGGCCCCGTCCTCGAGGACGTGCTCGGGCGCATCTCCGCCGGCCTCGGCGCCTCGTCCGAGGAGCGTCGCCGCGCGTTCGCCTTCTCCTGGTGCCTCTCCGCCGACGCCGGCCACGCCGTGCACCCCAACTACCCGGACCGCCACGACCCGGCGAACCGGCCGGTGCCGAACGGGGGCCCGCTGCTGAAGATCAACGCGAACCAGCGCTACGCGACCGACGGCGTCGGCGCGCGCGAGTGGGCCCTGGCCTGCGAGCGCGCGGGCGTCCCGTTCCAGGAGTTCGTCTCCAGCAACGCGGTGCCGTGCGGCTCGACCATCGGCCCGATCACCGCGACGCGGCTCGGGATCCGCACGGTCGACGTGGGGATCCCCCTGCTCTCGATGCACTCGGCTCGCGAGCTGTGCGGCGCCGACGACCCGGGGCACCTCGCCGCCGCAGCCGCCGCGTTCCTCCGCCCGGCCGCCTGACCCGCGGCACGACCCGCGCCGCACGACGCTCGCCGCACGACGCTCGCCGCACGACCGAGGGCCCGACGCGTTCCGCGCCGGGCCCTCGGTCGTGGAGTGCGCCGGGGATCAGCCCCCGTACGACGCGAGCAGCGCGCGCATCTTCGTGAGCTGCTCGCCCTGGGACGCCGCCATGGCACCCGCCAGCTCGAGCGCCTCGGTCGAGGTGCCGAGCTGCGACTCCCCGTGGGCCAGCTCGATCGCGGCCTGGTGCCGGGCGATCATGCCCTGGAGGAACAGCCGGCCCGCGTCCGTGCCGCTCGACGCCCTGAGCACCTGCAGCTCGGAGTCGAACGCCGTGTCGCTCATCGCCTCGATGTCGGCCTCGGACGCGGCACCGTCGGTCGTGCCGCCGGCGCTGCCGTCCTCGGATCCGCTGCTGGCCGACACCCCGCCCGCCTCGTCGCGGTCCTCGGTGCCGTTCGCGCCGGATCCGCCCTCCTCGCCCGACCACTCCTCGGCGAGCTCCGCGAGCGTCCGGGACTGCGGGCCCTGCTCGTCGCGGATCTGCGCGGCCAGCTCCCCGGCGCCCGGCGGCAGGTCGCGCACCTGGAGCGCGGCGACGGCGAGCTCGACGGATCCGGCGGCGTGGTCGCCCATCTCCTCGGCGAAGGAGAGGTCGGCGCGGTTCCAGCCCTGCGACTCCGTCTCGGAGGGGGCGGCCGCGTCGGCGCTCGGGCTGGCGTCGGCGTCGGGCGTGCGCGGCGGGGTGGAGCAGCCGGCGAGCGCGGCGGCGATGACGATGGCGGTCGTGGCGGCAGCGAGCCGGTTGCGGTATCCCATGCGACGATCCTCCTCCACGGCGCGGCGTCGGAGGGGCCGACTGTAGGTTCTCCCCATGCCCGAGATCGTCGACCTGCCGCATCCCGGCGTCACCCTCGAGTTCGGCGACCCCGGCAGCCCCGTGGTCGTGCTCGTCCACGACGACCACGGCCGCCTCCCCTGGCTCGACCAGTACGCGCTCGCCCTCGCCCGCGCGGGCTTCCACGTGCTCGTCCCCGACCTCTACGACGGCCGCGCCACCCTCGACGACGCGCTCGCCGAGGGGCTGGCCGCCCAGCTCGACGTGGGGTTCGCGCTCGGCACGATCCGCGACGGCATCGACTCGGCGCGCGCCCGAGGATCCCGGCGCGTCGGCCTCGTCGGCTTCGCGCCCGGCGGCTGGCTCGCGCTCCTTGAGGCGCAGGACGGCGGCGCCGACGCCGTGGTCGCCTACTGCGCGAGCCTCGGCCCCCAGGAGCACGGCGTCATCCCGTGCGCGGTCCTCCTCCACCTCGCCGAGCACGACGACTGGATCGACGACCAGCGACCCGAGGCGTTCATCGGCCGGCTCCGCGAGCACGGCACGCCCATCACCTCGCACACCTACCCCGGCACGACCCCCGTGTTCCCCAACGCGAGCCTCCGCGACCGCATGGATCCCGACGCCGCGGCCCTCGCCTACCGCCGTACGGAGGCGTTCCTCCGCGAGCACCTGGCAAACGGGTCCTGATCCAGTAGCGCCTGCGCACCAAACCGGTCGCTTAGGCGGTACGAATGTAAGGAGCCTGGGAACGCCCCGGCTCTTCCCTACCAGTGGAGGCACCATCATGAGCTCATCCCCGAACCGCCTGCTCGGCACCGCATTCGGCGCCGTGTACGTCCTCGTCGGCCTTCTCGGCTTCCTGTTCCCGCCGCAGAGCGGGGGCTTCTTCTCCTCCGACGGCGGCCTGCTGCTCGGGATCTTCATGGTGAACCCGTTCCACAACGTGGCCCACCTGCTCATCGGCGCGGCCCTCCTCATCGGCGGCCTCTCCAGCGTCGCGTCGGCCAAGGCCGTGAACTCCACCATCGGATTCGCGTACCTCGCGCTCGGCATCGTCGGCTTCTTCCTCGTGAACACTGACTTCAACATCCTCGCGCTCAACACCGCGGACCACTTCCTGCACCTCGGCAGCGCCGTCGTGCTGCTGATCGTGGGCCTCGGCGCCGAGAAGGGCGTCCGCAACCGCGCCGCCCGCGCCGCTTAGGCAGCGCCACCGCCGCGCCGCTGCACCGGGCGCGTCACGCATCACCGCACGACAGCACCACCCGCACGACAGCACGCAGCACCGCACCACCCGCGGCGCCCGGGACGACGAAGGGACCAGCACGTGTCACTGCTCATCCGCCACTGGCTGGCCCTCGCCGCCCTGGGCGCCGCGCTCATCCACCTGGCCGTCGGCGCGGGATCCCCGCCCGCGGCCATGGTGGCACTCCTCCTCATCGGCCTCGCCGAGGGCGCGTGGGCCGTCGCGGCCCTCCGCTCCGACCGCCTGCCGGTCCCCGGCTGGGCCGCCCTCGGCGCTCTCGTCCCGGTCGCCGGCTGGGCCCTCCTCGTGACGGCCGCGGTCGTCATGTCCGCCCCCGGCATCACCAGCGACCTGCCCGTGATCCCCATGCTCGCCGCGACCCTGCTCGACCTCGTGGTCGCCGCGGTCGTCGGCCGCCACCTCCGCTCGCATGCCGAGTCCGAGGCCCTGGCCGTGTGCACGGCCGTCGAGGCCACGTTCCCGGCCGACGCCGCGCTCGTCGGATCCGGCGCGCCGCTCCCGTCCCCCGCCGCACCCGCCGCACCCGTCTCCGCCGCGCTGCCGGCCTCCGCCGCCGGCACGCCCTCCACCGCCACCGCCGAGGCGGATCCCGAGCGCACGGGCGGCCGCTACCTCGCGGGCGTGCTCGTCGGCGCCTTCGTCGTCGCCGGCCTCGTGACCCCCGCACTCTCGCTCACGCGCGCCGGCGAGTTCGCCGTGCCGCACGGCCAGCACAGCTCCATCGACCTCGACGGCATCCAGGGCGAGCACTCCGGCCACTGAGCCGGTCGGCCGGCCCGCAGCACGCGGACCCGGGTCAGCTCGCGGGCGCGACCGACGGCGTCACGCGGATCCTGGTCGCCTCGCTCATGAACCGCCGCACGTTCTCGTCGACGATGATGTCGCCCGGCCGCAGCGGCCGCGTGAGGAACAGCCCGTCGATGTCGGTGATCCGGCTGAGGGCCACGTAGGTCTGGCCGGGGCTGAAGACGCGCGCGCCCAGGTCCACGATCGCCCGGTCGTACGTCTTCCCCTGCGACTTGTGGATGGTGACGGCCCACGCCAGCCGCAGCGGGAACTGCGTGAAGTCGGCGACCACATCGCGCCGCAGCTGCTTGGTGGTGGGCGAGTACGAGTACTTGTGCTTCTCCCACGTGACCGGCTCGACCTCGTGCACGACGCCGTCGAGCTCCACGTACACGTTGGTGTCGATGCGCGTGACGACGCCGACGGATCCGTTCACCCAGCGCTGGTCGACGTCGTTGCGGAGGAACATCACCTGCGCGCCGATCTTGAGGTCGAGCTTCTCGTCGGCCGGGTAGGTGCGCCCGCCGAAGTCGCCCGTGACGTCGGCGGTGGCGGTGAGCGAGCGGCCGGGCAGGCGCTTGAGGGCCTCCGCGTTGATCCGGTTCACGGTGTCGTTGCGCGTCGCGAGCGTGATGGCGCCGTCGGTGGGCGCGGGGCGCGCGCCGGCCGCGTTGAGCACGCCCGCGATCTCCGCCGTGACGCGCCCGTGGCGCACGGCGTTGAGCATCTCCTTGAACGCCTCCTCATGCTGCCGGTGGATCTCGGTGAGCTCGTAGATCCGCAGCTGCGCCTCCTCCCACACCTTCGCGTCGAAGAACCACATGGAGCGGTAGCGGTCGGCGAAGTAGGCGCGCTCGTCGCCGTCGCCGGGCACGGGGGCCAGCTGGTACGGATCCCCGAACAGCACGACCTGCACGCCGCCGAACGGCACGTCCTTCTTGTGGCGCGCCTGGCGGAGGCTGCGGTCGATGGCGTCGACGAGATCCGCGTTGACCATGGAGACCTCGTCGATGACGAGCGTGTCGATGGTGTTGAGGAGCTTCCGCAGCTCGCCGGTCTGCTCGATCTCCTCGTCGGCGATGACCCCGATGGGCAGCTTGAACAGCGAGTGGATGGTCTGGCCGCCGACGTTGAGCGCCGCGACGCCCGTGGGCGCGCAGATCACGATCTGCTTCTCGGTGTTCCACGACAGGTGCGTGAGGAGGGTCGACTTGCCGGTGCCGGCGCGGCCCGTGACGAAGATGTGGTCGCGCGTGCCCTCGATGGCCTGGAAGACCGCGGCCTGCTCCGGGGAGAGGGGGACCGTGCTCACGCGGGGCTCCTGGCGGGTCGGGGACGGGAGGGTGCGCGGATCCGCGGCCGCTGGTGCCGCGCAGATGCGCACTCGAATCTACCCCGGCGCCCGGCCGCGGAGGCGTCGATGCCCCGCCCGTAGGATGATCCGCATGCCGAGCCCCGCCGTCGACGCGCGCGGGGAGCTGCGTCGGGCGGTCCTCGTGTGGTCGCTGCTCGCGGCGCTCCTGGTCGGGGCGTTCCTCGGCACCGTCGCGTCGCTCAACCAGGGCACCTTCAGCGCCCACGGCTTCGTGCGCTCCTACCTCGACGCCCTCGCGCGCGAGGACAGCCGCGACGCGCTCTCCGCTCCCGGCGTCGTGCTGCCGGACACGGGGAGCCGCGCCCTCCTCGACGCCCGCGCGCTGCCCGGCCTCGCCGACGTGGAGCTCGTGTCCGACGAGCCCGCGGGCGACGGCGAGCGCGCGGTCACGTACTCCTACACGCTGCCGTCGGGGCCCGGATCCACCGAGTTCCTGGTGCGCGAGACCCCCGCCGCCCTCGGCCTCTTCGCGCGGTGGGAGTTCGCGACGAGCCCGGTCGCGGCGATCGACCTCGAGCTGCGGCACGCGGCGACGTTCACGGCCAACGGGCTGGCCGTATCGGCGACGCCCGGGGGCGAGGCTGCCGAAGGCGCCGGATCCACGTACCTCGTGCTCGCGCCCGCGTCCCTCGCGCTCGACCACGCATCCGAGTACCTCCAGGCCGAGGACGCGGAGGTCGCCGTGACCGAGCCGGGCAGCGTCGTGCCGGCCCGCGTCGACGCCGAGCCCACCGACGACCTCGTGGCGTCCGTGCAGTCCGAGGTCGAGTCCTACCTGACGCAGTGCACGACGCAGGCCGTGCTGTACCCGTCGGGCTGCCCGTTCGGGAAGACGATCCGCGACCGGATCACCGCGCCGCCCGTGTGGAGCATGACGGCCATGCCCGAGATCACCCTGCAGCCCGCGAGCGACGACCCCGCCGACCTCGACTGGGTCGTGCCGTCGACGGTCGGCACCGCGCACATCAAGGTGCCGGTCCGCTCCCTGTACGACGGCAGCGTCAAGGACCTCGACGAGGACGTGCCGTTCAGCGTGAGCTGGCGGGTCAGCGTGGACGAGACCTCGGGCGTGCGGATCCAGGGCCTCTAGCCGCTCCCGGCACCCTCCCCCCGCGTCACGGTGCGGTGCGGGGGCGGCCGGGCCAGGATCGGGACGCAACAGGGTCCGTGCGACCGCGGGGATCCGTCACCCGAGGAGCGCCCCCATGTCCGCGACCATGAACCCGTACCTGTCCTTCCGCGACCAGGCGGCCGACGCGCTCCTCTTCTACCAGGGGATCTTCGGCGGCGAGGTCGAGACGACCACGTTCGGCGATGGCGGCATGGCCACGGATCCGGCCGAGGCGGACAAGGTCATGCACGGCCAGCTGACCTCCGGCGCGGGCTTCGTGCTCATGGCGTCGGACACCCCGGCCGCGATGGGCGTGCCGAGCGGATCCGCCATCACGCTCTCGCTGTCGGGCGACGACGCGGACGTGCTCGGCGGTTGGTGGGACGCGCTGACGGCCGACGGCACGATCGTGCTCCCGCTGGAGCCCGCGCCGTGGGGCGATCGGTTCGGCATGTGCACGGACCGCTTCGGGATCGACTGGATGGTGTCGATCAGCGCGCCGCCGGCCGCCGCCTGATCCGGTCGGCCGGGTCGCCCGGCTCAGGCCCACCGGCCTCCGCTCGGGACGATGAGCGGCGTGTGCGAGACGGGGTCGTCGATCACCAGGCACGGGAGGCCGAAGACCTCCTCCACCAGCTCGGCCGTGACGATGTCGCGCGGGGCGCCCGACGCGACCACGCGGCCGTCCGCCATCACGATGAGGTGGTCGGCGTAGCGCGCGGCGTGGTTGAGGTCGTGCAGCACGGCGACGATGGTGCTGCCGTCGCGGTGCAGGTCGGCGAGGAGGTCGAGCAGCTCGATCTGGTGGGCGATGTCGAGGAACGTCGTCGGCTCGTCGAGCAGCAACACGGGCGTCTGCTGCGCGAGCGCCATCGCGACCCACACGCGCTGGCGCTGGCCGCCGGAGAGCTCGTCGACGTGGCGGTCCGCGAGGTCGGCGACGCCCGTCGCGGCCATCGCCTCCTGCACGGCGTCCTCGTCGGTGGACGTCCACTGGCGGATGAGGTTCTGGTGCGGGAACCGGCCGCGCGCCACGAGGTCGGCCACCGTGATCCCCTCGGGCGCGATGGCGCTCTGCGGCAGGAGGCCGACGATGCGCGCGACCTCCTTCGCACGGTAGGAGCCGAGCGGCCGGTCGTCGAGGAGCACGCCGCCCGCGGTCGGCGCGAGCAGGCGCGACAGCGCGCGGAGCAGGGTCGACTTCCCGCACGCGTTCGGGCCGACGATCACGGTGAACGAGCGGTCCGGCACGGACACGTCGAGCTGCTCGGAGATCACCCGCCGGTCGTAGGAGAGCGTGACGCCCTCGGCGCGGAGACGCGGGGCGCCGGTCGCTGCCGACGCGGTGGGCGCGGCGGCCGCGGGCGCGCGGGTCTCGGTGTCGTCCACGGGTGGATCTCCCATCGGGTCGGGGGCGGGGGCGTCAGGCACGTCGGGACGCCTCGCGGATCAGCAGCGCGATCAGGTAGGCGCCGCCGACGACGACCGTGACGATGCCCACGGGCACCGTCCCCGGCAGCGCGTGCTGGGCGGCGAAGTCCGCGGCGAGCAGCAGCAGGCCGCCCGTGAGCGCGGCCGGCACGAGCGGCAGGCCGGCGCTCCGCGTGAGGCGGCGGGCGATCTGCGGGGCCGCGAGCGCGACGAACGCGATCGGCCCGGACGCGGCCGTCACGACCGCGGTGAGCGCGACGCCGAGGATCAGCAGCGCGAGCCGCGTGGGCTCGGCCCGCACGCCGTGGGCGCGCGCGGCGTCGTCGCCGAGCTCGAGCTGCCGCAGCGGCGCGGAGAGCAGCAGGATCGCGGGCGCCAGCACGAGGAGGGCGACGAACGCCGGCAGCGCGCGGTCCCAGCCGACGAGCGCGAGGGATCCGGCGCCCCAGATCGACGCGGCCATCGCGACCTCGGTGCCCGCCTTCAGCAGCAGGAACGTGTTGACCCCGTGCAGCACGGCCGTGACGGCGATGCCCGTGATGATCAGCCGGAACCCCTGCACGCCGCCACGGTACGCGAGCAGGTACACGACGAGCGCCGTGCCGAGCCCGCCCGCGAGCGCCCCGATCGCCGTGGGCAGGAAGGTCGCGCCCGCCAGCGTCGTCACGATGAGCGCGCCCGTGTAGGCGCCCGTCGAGAAGCCGATGACGTCGGGCGATCCGAGCGGGTTGCGCGTGAGCGACTGGAACACGGCGCCGGCGACCCCGAGCGCGGCGCCGAACGCGGCGAGCACGCGCGGGAGGCGCCACTCGAGCACGATGGTCGACGCGAACGAGCCGTCGGGGAGCAGCATCGCGCGGATCACCTCGGGCACCGTCAGCGGGAAGTCGCCGGTGCCGAGCGCCACGAGCGCGAGGGCGAGGATCGCGACGGCGAGCGCCGCGCCCACGAGCACCTCGCGGCGCTGCAGCCGGATGCCGACGACGGGCAGGCGTACGGTGCCGGGAATGCGCGCGGCGGGGCGGCGGCCGGCGTCGGCGCGGGCGCGCGCGCTCACAGCCCCGCCGCCCTCTGTCGGCGGACGAGGAGGATCAGCACGGGCGCGCCCAGCACGGCCGTCACGATCCCGGCGGGCAGCTCGGCCGGGCGCAGCACGACGCGGCCCACGATGTCGGCGCCGAGCAGGAGCACGGGCGCGAGCACGATCGTGTACGCGAGGATCCAGCGCTGGTCGGGCCCCACGATCCAGCGCGCGATGTGCGGGATCATCAGCCCCACGAACGCGATCGGCCCCGCCATCGCGGTCGCCCCGCCCGCGAGCAGCGTCACGGCCACGACGGCCACGGCCCGCACGACGACGACGTTCGCGCCGAGCGAGCGCGCGAGGTCGTCGCCGAGCGCGACCGCGTCGAGGCTCCGGGCGATGAGGGCGGCGAGCATCACGCCCCCCGCGAGGAACGGCGCGACCGGCAGGAGGGCGTCCCAGCCGCGGTCCTGCAGCGAGCCCGACTCCCACGCGCGCATGGCGCTGAAGCCCTGGGGGTCGGCCAGGAGCATCCCCGAGGTGATGCCCGCGAGCACCGCGCCGAGGGCAACGCCGGCGAGCGTGAGGCGCACGGGATCCCCGCCGCCGCGCCCCGCGGATCCGACGACGTAGACCACCACGGCCGCCACGAGTGCCCCCGCGAAGGCGAACCAGATGTAACCGCTCACGGCGGTCACGCCGAGCACGCCCGTCGCGATGGCGACCGCGAACGCCGAGCCGGCGGTGACGCCGAGGATGCCGGGATCCGCCAGCGGGTTCCGCGTGACGGCCTGGATGAGCGCGCCCGCGACCCCGAGCGCGAGCCCCGCGGCCAGGCCGACGAGGGTGCGCGGGACGCGGAGGTCGAGGATCACGACGAGCTCGGCCGGATCGCGCGGCCGCCCGGCGAGCGCGTCGACGACGGCGCCGAGCGGGATGTCGCGCGACCCCACGGCGACGCTCGCCAGGCACGCGAGCACGAGCACCCCGAGCGCGAGCAGCAGGCCCGCCGAGCGCGTGAGTCCGCTCCGCGCCCGGCCCTCGGGGGCGTCGGGGGCGGAGGCGCGCGCGAGGACCCGGAGCGACATGGCCCCGTCAGCCTACCGTGCCGTTAGGTTAGGCTCCCCTTGCCTGACGGGATCCACACCGGCCCGTCAGCCCGCACCCGAACACCCGAGAGGCCCCGCAACATGAGGTTCCCCACCACCGGCTCCGCCCTCGTCGCGCTCACCGTCGCGACGCTCGCCCTCACCGGATGCACCGCCTCCTCCGACCCCGGCGCCTCCGCCCCGCCCGCGTCCGGATCCGCGACCGGCGCCTTCCCCTCGACCGTCGACACGAAGTTCGGCGCGGTCACCGTGCCGAGCGAGCCGAAGCGCGTCGTCGCGCTCGGCTGGGGCGACGCGGAGACCGCGCTCGCGCTCGGCGTGCAGCCCGTCGGCGCGTCCGACTGGCTCGGCTTCGGCGCCGACGCGGACGGCGTCGGCCCGTGGGCGCAGGGCCTCTACACGCAGAAGCCGCAGATCATTGAGACCCTCGAGCCGTCCTACGAGGCGATCGCGGCGCTCACGCCCGACCTCATCCTCGACACCAAGGGATCCGGCGACCAGGACCGCTACGACCGCCTCTCGCAGATCGCCCCCACCATCGGCGTGCCCGAGGGCGCCGACAGCTACCTCACCGACATGGACGACCAGGTCGACATGATCGCCGAGGCGCTCGGCCGCGAGGACCAGGGCGACGCCCTCCTCGACGCGGTCGACACGCGCTTCGACGCGGTCGCGGCCGCGCACCCGGACTGGAAGGGCAAGACGGCCACCGCCGCCACCAAGACCAGCGAGGGCTGGGGCGCCTACGCCGAGGGCAGCGAGCGCGTCGCGTTCCTCGAGCGCCTCGGCTTCGAGCAGAGCCCGACCATCGCGGGGATCCCCGTCAACGCCGGCGGCTTCTCGGTCGACGTCTCCTCCGAGCAGCTCGACCTGCTCGACGCCGACGTGATCGTGGCGTTCCCGATCTTCATCGACAAGTCCGTCATCACCGACGACCCGCTGTGGCAGGCGATCCCCGCGGTCGCGGCCGGCCACTCCATCGTCCTCGACGGCGACGTCTCGTCGGCCTACTCGATCGGCACCACGCTCTCCACCGGCTACGCGCTCGACCAGCTCGTGCCGCTGCTGGAGACCGCGACGAGCTGATCCGGATCCGCACCCCGAGCACCCGCACCGCCCCCGTCCCCGCCGCCGCCGGCGTCGCCTGGATCGCCGCCGCCGTCGTCTACGTCGGCACCGAGGCGATCGCCGCGTCCGCCTTCCCCGGTTACAGCTACTCCGCCAACTACATCAGCGACCTCGGCGTTCCGGACGTCGCCGTGTTCCAGGGCCGCGCCATCGACTCGCCGCTGCACGCGGTGATGAACGCCGGCTTCATCCTGCAGGGCGTGCTCTACCTGCTCGCCGCCGTCATCGCGACCCGGGCCCTCCGCGCCGGCCCCCGCCGGACGTTCCTCGCCCTCGCCGCGGTGCACGCCGTCGGGATCACGGTGGTCGGCCTCGTCCACGGCAGCGCCTCGAGCGCGGCGAGCGGCATCGGCTGGATGCACGTGGTCGGGGCGGGGCTCGCGATCATCGCGGGCAACGCGGCCTCGATCGTCGCGGGTCTCGGATCCGGCCGCGTCGGCGCCGCGCGCGTCTTCCGCATCGCGAGCGTCGCGCTGGGCGTCGTCGGCCTCATCGCGGTCGCGCTGCTCGAGGTGCTCGGCGGGTCGGACATCGACGGGATCTGGGAGCGCGGATCCGTCTACACGGTCACCGCGTGGGAGCTGATGACGGGCATCGCCGTGCTCGTCGCCGCCCGCCGCCGCCGCGGGAGCACGCGCGACTGACCCGCGCCACCCGGTCGGGCAGGAGGGCTCAGCGCCGCTCGGCCGCCTGCAGCGCCTCGAGGTTGCGGTTGTACGCCTCGAGCTCGGCGTCGCCGTCGCGGTCGGCCTTGCGGTCGTACCGGACCGAGTCCCGCTTGTCGCTCTTGCTCCACATGATCGCCGTGACGATCGCCAGCACCACCGTCGGGATCTCCCCGATGCTCCACGCGATGCCGCCGCCGGCCTGCTGGTCGGCCAGCGCCGACTCGCCCCACGGCCGCCCCATCGCTCCGAACCAGTCCGCGAGCAGCAGCCCGGTGCCGGTCATGAGCGAGAGGCCGAAGAACGCGTGGAACGCCATGGTCGCGAGCAGCAGCAGCAGGCGCATCGGGTAGGCGAGGCGCACCGGCATGGGATCCACGCCGATGAGGTTCTGCGTGAAGAGGTACCCGACGATGAGGAAGTGCACGATCATCCACTGGTGCCCGATGTGGTCGGTCGTGGCCCAGCTGAACAGCGGCGAGTAGTAGAAGACGAGGAGCGAGCCGGCGAAGAGCACGGCAGCCACGACCGGGTGGCCCACGAACGACGCGAACTTCGAGTGCATGGCCATGAGGATCCACTCGCGGCCGCCGCGGCTGCCGTCCTGCCGCTTGCGGATGGCGCGCATCGCGAGCGTGACGGGGGCGCCCGGCACCAGCAGCAGCGGGATGACCATGGCGAGCACCATGTGCGCCAGCATGTGCGAGCTGAAGAGGTACTTCTGGTAGACGTTCACGCCGCCGTTGGTGATGTAGAAGAGGCCGATCATGCCCGCGACCCAGAGGATCGTGCGGTGCAGGGGCCACGCGTCGCCGCGCGTGCGGAGGCGGTGCACGCCGGCGAGGTAGAAGAAGATCCCGAAGGCGCACAGCAGGATCCAGAGCAGGTCGAAGTTCCACTCGGTGAGGTAGCGCATGGGCGTCAGCTCGGGCGGCAGCGGCTCGCCGGTGAGGATCTGCGCGGGCGTCGGATCCGGAAGCTGCGTCGCGACGACCTGGCTCACGGGCGGCGCCGTGCGGGCGAGAGCCGCGGCGACCCCGGACGCGACGCCCATGAACGCGAGCTCGGCGGTGACGAGCCACCAGAACGGCCCGCGCGCCGCGGATCCGCGCTCCTCGAGCCGGCCGATGAGCACCCGCCGGTACGCGGCGCCGAAGAGCCCCAGCGCGAGGAGCGCCGCCACCTTGATCAGCACGAGCAGCCCGTACGCGGTCAGCAGCCGGTCGAGCGAGCCTACGCGGATCTCGGCGCTCACGTACCCGGAGGCCGCGACGACCACGAAGCACACGAGCGCCACGGCGGAGTAGCGGCGCAGCACCGGCACGAGCCGGTCGCCGTCGAGCTTCGACCGCAGCAGCGCCAGCGTGACCAGGCCACCCAGCCAGATCGCGGCGAAGACGAGGTGCAGGCCGAGCGCGTTGACCGCGGCGTCGTGCCCCTCGGTGCCGCCCGCGTGGCCCTGCTGCGCCATCGGCACGAGACCGCCCACGGCGATGACGAGCACGAACGCGATGGCCGTGTGGTTGCGGACCGCGAAGCACAGCACCGTGACGGTCGCCGCGATCAGAGTGGTCGCGAGCCAGGCCTGGCCCACGGAGATCTGCGTCAGCACCAGGCCGAGGCTCGTGCCGAACTCCGCGCTGAACGAGAACGCGGTGCCCGAGACGCTGAGGAAGGTGAAGAAGGCGGTGATCGCGGAGGCGACCGTCCAGAGGGCGGCGCCCGCGGCCGCGATGTCGAGCGCGCGGCCGTACTCGGGGCGCTGGCGCGACAGGGCGAAGGCCGCGAGCAGCAGCGCGCCGATGGCCGTCGCCGCGGAGATGTTCACCATCATCTTCGCCGCGGGCAGCCCGTAGCGGACCACGGGCCCGGCGTCCTCGAGGAGCTGCGGGGCGGCACCCCCGCCGATGGCGAGGGCGGCCAGCAGGGAGAGGAACGCGACGATGAGGAGGGCGGCGGGCCCCGCGACGCGGAGGAGTCTGGGCATGAGGGGATCAGCCTAACTCGCCCGTCCTGACGGGCGGCTGGCGGCCGTCGGCACCCGCGCGACCGGCCGGGAACGCGACAGCGGGGGCGTCGACCGGAGTCGACGCCCCCGCTGGGCGTGTGGTGAGGAGGACTACTTGACGGCGGCCTTGAGCTTGCTGCCGGCGGAGACCTTGACGCCCTTGGACGCCTTGATCTCGAGGGGCTCGCCCGTCTGCGGGTTGCGGCCGGTGCGCGCGGCGCGAGCCGTCTGCTCGAACGCGACCCAGCCCGGGATCGTGACCTTCACGCCGTCGGCGACGTTGGTCGCGACGGTCGAGAAGAGCGCGTCCAGGACGCCGTTGACGGCGGCCTGGCTCTGGCCCGACTCCGCGGCGACGGCGGCAACGAGCTCGGTGCGGTTGAGTGACTTGTCAGCCATGGGTGTCCTCCTCGGACCTGGTGCCGTTCTTCACGAGCGGCCGTGTGGTGGATGGGGTCTGTCTACGTCAGCGGACCGTGCGAGCCGAAGAGGCCATCAGCGGTCCGTTCGGCCGTACGGCCGCTTGGAACCTACCAGCTGGACTTCGTGATGCCCGGAAGCTCGCCGCGGTGGGCCATGTCACGGAAGCGCACGCGCGAGATGCCGAACTTCGACAGGTTGCCGCGGGGGCGTCCGTCGATGCCGTCGCGGTTGCGGACGCGGATGGGCGAGGCGTCGCGCGGGAGGCGCTGGATGCCGGCGCGGGCGGCCTCGCGGCTCTCGTCGGTGCCGTTCGGGTCCACGAGGGCCTTCTTCAGCTCGAGGCGCTTCGCGGCGTACCGCTCGACGATGACCTTGCGCTGCTCGTTGCGGGCGATCTTGCTCTTCTTGGCCATGGTTAGCGCTCCTCGCGGAAGTCGACGTGCGTGCGGACGACCGGGTCGTACTTCTTCAGCACGAGGCGGTCGGGGTTGTTGCGGCGGTTCTTGCGGGTCACGTACGTGTACCCGGTGCCGGCCGTCGAGCGGAGCTTGATGATCGGACGGACGTCCTGCTGCTTGGCCATTAGATCTTCACCCCACGAGCGAGGATGTCCTTGACGACGGACTCGATGCCGCGGGCGTCGATGACCTTGATGCCCTTCGCGGAGAGCGTGAGCTTGACGTTGCGACGCAGCGAGGGGACGTAGTACGTCTTCTTCTGCACGTTCGGGTCGAAGCGGCGCTTGGTGCGCCGGTGCGAGTGCGAGATGTTGTGTCCGAAGCCGGGGACGGCGCCGGTCACCTGGCAGGTTGCTGCCATGGTTTCCTCCGTAGGTACCGTAGGGCGAGACCGCCCTACCCAAGATTTCTTGTCGGCACGCCCGTCCCCGGTTCTCGAGAGAAGGGGATCCGCCCCTCGGGAGGGGCAGCGGGCGCACATGCGAGCGGATGAGCCGCTCGGCAAAGGTCGAGATTACGCGACGACACGCCCGGACGCAAGCCGGGGGCCCGGGATCATGCGGATGCGGGGGCCTCGGCGACGCCGGCCGTCGGCCCGTCCGCCGCCTCGGCAGCGCGGCGCGTGCACTCGGCGCAGAGCCCGAAGACGTCGACCACGTGGCTCGGCGCGGTGAAGCCGTTGCGCGCCGCGACGTCGTGCGCCCACGACTCGACCTCGTCGGCCGCGATCTCGACGGTCTTGCCGCAGACGCGGCAGATGAGGTGGTGGTGGTGGCCGCCCGATGCGCACGTGCGGTAGAGCGCCTCGCCGTCGGGCGACTGCAGCGAGTCGGCGTCGCCCTCCGCGGCGAGGTCGCCGAGCGCGCGGTAGACGGTGGCCAGCCCGATCGGGGATCCCGCGTCGTGCAGGCGCGCGTGCAGGCGCTGCGCGCTCACGAACTCCGTCGATGCGTCGAGCGCCTGCCGGACGGCCTCGCGCTGCCACGTGTTCCGCTTCATGCCCGTGCCCTCCCGGCGGTCGATCCTCCCCGCCCCGTCAGGGTACGCGTCCCGCCCGACGTGCCGCTGCGCGCCCGGAGGGCGCCGATGCCGCGGCAGACGAGGTAGATCGTGAACGAGATGGTGGTGACGTACGGGCTGATGGGGATGCTGCTGCCGAGCGCGAGCATGATGCCGCCCACGATGCTCGCGAGGGCGAACAGCACGCTGAGCGAGACGACCACGCGCGGCGTCGAGGAGACGCGCATCGCCGCGGCCGCGGGCGTGACCAGCAGCGAGAGCACGAGCAGCGCGCCGACGATCTGGATGGAGACCGCCGTGCCGAGGCCGAGCAGGATCATGAAGACGATCGAGAGCATCCGCACCGGGACGCCGCGGGCCGCGGCCACGTCGGGGTCGACGCTCGCGAACATCAGCGGGCGCCACACGACGGCGAGGCCGACGATGACGACGGCGCTGATGGCCACGAGGTAGCCGAGCTGCGGGTTGTCGACCGACACGATCTGACCGGTGAGCAGTCCGAACTTGTTGCTCGCGCGTCCGTCGTAGAGGGCGAGGAAGAGGATCCCGAGGCCCAGGCCGAACGGCATGATCACGGCGATGATCGAGTTGCGGTCCTTCGCCCGCGTGCCGAGCACGCCGATGGCGATGGCGGCGATCAGCGAGCCCACCAGGGATCCGCCGACCACGTTGACGCCGAGCAGCAGGGCCGCCGCGGCTCCCGCGAACGAGAGCTCGCTCACGCCGTGCACCGCGAAGGCGAGGTCGCGCGTCATGACGAACACGCCGATGAGGCCGCCCACGACGCCGAGCACGGCGCCCGCGATGATGCTGTTCCGCAGCAGCGCGACGAGCGCGCCGTAGTCGGAGAAGTCGAACAGGCGCGACCAGACGTCGCCCGCGTCGGCGAGGAGGTGGATCACGCGGCCCTCCCGTCGGTCGAGCCGACGGCGCCCTCGGGGCCCGCGGCGTGGGAGCCCGCGGCGTCGGAACCTGCGCCCTCGGGGCCCGCGGCGTGGAGGCCGTGCGGCCCGTGGTCGCCGTGCTCGTCGTGATCGTGGTCGGCGTGCGAGTGGTGCCCGTGCGGGTCGTCGGTGGCGCCGACCACGACCACGCGGCCGCGTACACGCACCACGTCGACGGGTGTGCCGTAAAGCGAGCTCAGCACCTCCGAGTCGAGGACCTCATCGGGCGTGCCGATGCGGAACCGGCCGCCTACGAGGTACAGGACCCGGTCGACCATGTCGAGCACCGGGTTGACGTCGTGGGTGACGAACACGACGGCCGCCTCGGTCTCCCTGCGGTGCCGGTCGATGAGCTCGCTGACCACGCGCTGGTGGCCGAGGTCGAGGCTGAGGAGCGGTTCGTCGCAGAGGAGGAGCCGCGGATCCGACGCCAGGGCCTGGGCCACGCGCAGCCGCTGCTGCTCGCCGCCCGAGAGCGTCGCGACCGGGGCGTCCGCGTAGGCCGTGGCGCCGACCGCGTCGAGCAGCTCGTCGACCCGGGCCCGCTCGGCCCGCCGGCTGATCGGCAGTCCCCAGCGGTGGCCGGTGACGCCGAAGCCGACGAGGTCGCGCGCCCGCACGGGCGTGGCCGCGGTGATGAGCTTCTGCTGCGGGATGTAGCCGATGCGCCGCGCACCGCGGCGCATCGGCTCGTCGAGGAAGCGCATCTCCCCCGACGTGAGGCGCTGGGCGCCGAGGACGGACTTGAGGAAGCTGGTCTTGCCGGATCCGTTCGGACCCAGCACCGCGACGAACTCGCCGGGTGCCACGTCGAGGTCGAGTCCGCTCCAGAGGGTGCGCGCGCCGAACGCGAGCGTCGCGTCCCGGAGGCTCAGGACGGGTGCGCCGGTCACGATCCCCGGATCGCGGAGGCCACGGCGTCGACGTTCTCGGTCATCCACTCAACGTACCCGCTGCCCGCGGGCAGGTCGGCGGGGAGCGTCTCCGTGACCGGGACCACCGGGACGCCGGCGGCCTTCGCGGCGGCGACCACCTGGTCGGTCGTGGCACCCGTGGTCTGCGAGTTGTAGACGAGCGCGGCGACCTTCTTCTCGGCGAAGAGCGCGAGCGTCTCCTTGAGCACGTCGGCCGGGACGTCGGTGCCCTCCTCGACGGCCTCGCTGAACTCGTCCGGCGTGCGGTTCTCGAGGCCCATGGCGCTCGTCATGTAGAGGGGCACGGGCTCGGTGATCGCGACGCCCTTGCCGGTGCCCGCGGGCTTCGCGGCGGCCTCGGCCTGGGCGATGCCGTCGAGCTTCGCGGTGAACGCCTGCTCGTTGGCCTCGAACGTGGCGGCGCCCGGAGCGTCGGCCTTCGAGAACGCCTGCTCGATCTCCTCGGCCAGCTTCTTCATCGTCGGCATGTCGTACCAGACGTGCTCGTTGAGCTCGCCCTCGGCCGGCTTCTGGTCGAAGCCGGAGATGTCGACCGCGTTGAGCAGGACGGGGCTCTTCCCGCCGGGGAGCGCCTTGATCATGGTGTCGACGAAGTCGTCGTAGCCGCCGCCGTTCTGGATCACGATGTCGGCCGTGGAGAGCGCCAGCTGGTCGCGCGAGGTGGCCTGGTACTCGTGGGGGTCCTTGTCGGGGCTGTCGATGATGGACGTCACCTTCACGTCGTCGCCGCCGATCTGCTGCGCGATGTCGCCGTAGACGTCGGTCGAGGCGACGACCTCGAGCGTGCCCGTGCCGGACGCCGACGCATCGGCGGAGGGGGTGGTGGATCCGGATGCGCAGCCGGCGAGCGGGACGGCGAGGAGCGAGACGGCGAGCAGGGCGGTGAGGGGGCGACGGTTCATGGATCCGACATTACGGTATTGATAACCACTCTCAAGACCACGGCGCCCCCGCTGTGGAGGGCGGCCCCCTCACTCCAGGAGCAGCGCCGGCTCCTCGATGATGCTCGCGACGTCCGCCAGGAACCGGCTCGCCACGTCGCCGTCGACCACGCGGTGGTCGAAGCTCGCGCCGATGGTCGTCACGAAGCGCGGACGCACCTCGCCGTCGACGACCCACGGCTTCTGCTTGATCGTGCCGAGCGCGACGATCGCGACCTCGCCCGGGTTGAGGATGGGCGTGCCCGTGTCCATCCCGAAGACGCCGATGTTGGTGATCGTGATGGTGCCCTGGCCCATGTCGGCCGGGGTCGTCTTGCCGTCGCGGGCCGTGAGCGTCAGCTGCTCGAGCGCGCGGGCGAGCTCCAGCAGCGACATGGCCTGCGCCTCCTTGACGTTCGGCACGACGAGCCCGCGGGGGGTCGCGGCGGCCACGCCGAGGTTCACGTAGTGGCGGACGATGATCTCCTGGTCGGTCCACGAGGAGTTGACCGTGGGGTTCCGGCGCACGGCCCAGATCATCGCCTTCGCCATGATGAGCAGCGGCGAGACCTTGACGCCCGCGAAGTCGGTGGACGCCTTGAGCCGCTTGACGAACTCCATCGTGCGCGTGGCGTCGACGTCGACGAAGAGGCTCACGTGCGGCGCCTGGAACGCGCTCTGCACCATGGCCGCGGCGATGACCTTGCGGACGCCCTTGACGGGGATCCGGTCCTCGCGCGCATCCGGCCACTCGGGCGTCTCGATGTTCTTGAAGACGCTCGCCTGCTGGGCGGTGCGGATGACGTCCTCGCGCGTGATCTCGCCGACGAGCCCGGTGGCCTCGACCTCGGCCAGGTCGACCTCGAGGTCCTTAGCGAGCTTGCGGATGGGGGGCTTCGCGATGATCGGCACGGCCGAGGCGGCGGGCACCGAGTCCGGACGCGGGGCGCGGGCGGCGGGGGCTCCGGCCTGCGCGCCCGGGCGGGCGGCGTGGCGCGCGGCCGGGGCGGCATCGCCCGGCTCGGCACGGCGACGCCGGCTCGCGACCTTGCCGACCGTGCCGTATCCCACAAGCACGGCACCGGAGGTCTCGTCTGCGGCGGGAGCGGGCGCCGGCTCGCGGTTCTCGATGGCCGTGTCGTCCTCGATCACCGTCTCGCCGGGCAGCGCCATCTGCGCGGGCGTCTCCGCGGGCCCGGACACGCTCGGCGAGCCCTGCGCGATCGCGATGATCGGCGTGCCCACCTCGACCGTCTGGCCCTCCTGCACGAGCAGGCCGGAGACCGTGCCCTCGAACGGGCTCGGCAGCTCGACGAGCGACTTCGCGGTCTCGATCTCGACGATCACCTGGTTGAGCGCCACCTGGTCGCCCGGCTGCACGCGCCACGAGACGATCTCGGCGTCGATGAGGCCCTCGCCCACGTCGGGCAGGGTGAACTCGGAATCAGCCATCGTGCGGTCCTTGTCATCGTGCCGCTGGGGAGCGGCGGGCATCTGTGCGGCGGGCGGCGTCTAGTAGGCGAGCGAGCGGTCGACGGCCTCGAGGATGCGGTCGGCATCCGGGAGGTACAGCGTCTCGAGCTTGGCGGGAGGGAAGGGGGCGTCGAAGCCGGAGACGCGGATCACCGGCGCCTCGAGCGAGTAGAACGCGCGCTCGGTGACGGTGGCCGCGATCTCGGAGCCGACGGACACATGGCCGGGCGCCTCCTGCGCGACGACGAGGCGGCCGGTGCGCTGGACCGACTCGAGGATGGGGCCGTAGTCGACGGGCGACAGCGAGCGCAGGTCGACGACCTCGACGCTCGTGCCCTCCTCGGCGGCGAGCTCGGCGGCCTGGAGCAGCATCGCGACCATGGCGCCATGGCCGACGAGCGTGACGTCGGTGCCGGAGCGCACGACGCGGCTCTCGTGCAGGCCGAGGCCCGGAGCGGAGAGGTCGACCTCGCCCTTCGGCCGGTAGCGCGCCTTGGGCTCGAAGAACATGACCGGGTCGTCGCTCTGGATGGCCTCCTGGATCATCCAGTAGGCGTCGTGCGGGGTGCTCGGGCTCACGACGCGGAGGCCGGGCGTGTGCGCGAAGTACGCCTCGGGGCTCTCCTGGTGGTGCTCGATGGCGCCGATGTGGCCGCCGTACGGCACGCGGATCACGACGGGCATGCGCACGGCGCCCTCGTGCCGGTTGGTGATCTTGGCGAGCTGGCTCGTGATCTGGTCGAAGGCCGGGTAGATGAAGCCGTCGAACTGGATCTCGCAGACCGGCCGGTAGCCGCGCATGGCGAGCCCGATGGCCGTGCCGACGATGCCGGACTCGGCGAGCGGGGTGTCGATGACGCGGCGGGCGCCGAAGTCGCGCTGCAGGTGCTCGGTGATGCGGAAGACGCCGCCGAGCGGACCGATGTCCTCGCCCATGAGCAGGACCTTGTCGTCGTCCTCGAGCGCGCGGCGGAGGCCGGCGTTGAGGGCCTTCGCCATCGGCATGGTCTCGATGCCGGCGGGGGCTCCCGCGCTCGGGGTGGCGGCGTCGTCGGATCCGGCGGGCGTGGCCGCGCGGTCGATGGTGTCGGTCATCGGTTCCCCTCCAGGGAGGCCTCGTAGCGCTCGAGCCACTCGCGCTGCTCCGTCGTGACGGGGTGCGGCTCCGAGTAGACGTGGTCGAAGATGCCGGGCAGCGCGGGGCTGGTGAGCTCGATGGTGCGGCGGCGGACGTCGGCGGCGAGGTCCTTGGCCTCCTCGTCGATGCCGTCGAAGAGCGACTGCGGCGCGCCCTGGTTTCGCAGGTACGCCTCGAGCCGGGCGATCGGGTCCTTGGCAACCCAGCCCTGCAGCTCGTCGTCGGTGCGGTACTTCGTGGGGTCGTCGCTCGAGGTGTGCGCGCCGACGCGGTACGTGAGCGCCTCGATGAAGGAGGGGCCGCCGCCGTTCCGCGCGTCGTCGAGGTGCTTGGCCGTGACGGCGTAGCTCGCGAAGACGTCGTTGCCGTCGACCTGGGTGCTGGGCACGCCGAAGCCGCGGGAGCGGAGGTAGAGGGGCGTGCGCGACTGCGTGCTGACGGGGACCGAGATCGCCCAGTGGTTGTTCTGCAGGAAGAAGACCTGCGGGGTCTGGAAGCTCGCGGCGAAGACGAACGCCTCGCTCACGTCGCCCTGGCTGGTGGCGCCGTCGCCGTAGTAGGCGATGACGGCGGTGTCGCGGTCCGGGTCGCCCGTGCCGACGTCGCCGTCGAACGCGACGCCCATCGCGTAGCCCGTGGCGTGCAGCGCCTGCGAGCCGATGACCAGTGTGTAGAGGTGGAAGTTCGCCACGGCCGGATCCCATCCGCCGTGCGTGACGCCGCGCATGAGGCGGACGATGTCGACCGGGTCGACACCGCGGATCAGCGCGACGCCGTGCTCGCGGTAGGCGGGGAACACGTGATCCTGCGGGCGCGTGGCCCGACCGGATCCGACCTGAGCCGCCTCCTGCCCGGTGCTCGGCGCCCAAAGGCCGAGGTGGCCCTGGCGCTGGAGGTTGGTGGCCTCGAGGTCGAACGCCCGCGTGAGGCGCATGTCGCGGAGGAAGCCGCTGTGCTCGTCCTCCGTGAGTCGCTCGAAGTACGGGAGGAACTCCTCGGCGGAGTCGCTCGGTGCGAGCTCGCCCGCGGGGGTCAGGAGCTGGACCGTCACATCGCTTTCCGGCATCGTCCCAACCTACCGGCGCGCAGGGTGGCCCTCCGGCAGCCCCTGGACAATCTCGGCCGACGCTTTCAGGAGCTTCCGGACAGAGGCCGGCTCGCCGATGGTGACGCGGATGCCCTCGCCCGCGAACGCGCGCACCACCAGCCCGGCGGCAGCCAGCTGCGCCTCCACCTCGGCGGTCTCGGTGCCCGTGGCCAGCCAGACGAAGTTACCGTGGGGTCGCGGCACATCCCATCCCTGCTCGGTGAGGGCGCGCCAGGCCTCGTCCCGGTCGCGCGCCAGGACGGCCACGCGCTCCAGGAGCTCGTCCTCGTGCTCGAGCGACGCCAGCGCCGCGTGCTGCGCATGGCCCGTGACGGACAGCGGGATGGCGGCGGAGCGGGCGGCGTCGAGGATGCGCGGGTGCCCCACGGCGTAGCCGATGCGGAGGCCGGCGAGGCCGTACGCCTTCGAGAAGGTGCGGAGGACGACGAGGTTCGGGTGGTCGGCCACGAGGCGCATGCCGTCGAGGGCATGCTCCTTCCCGACGAACTCGCCGTACGCCTCGTCGAGCAGCACGAGCACGTCGCGCGGGACGGCGGCGAGCAGGCGCTCGAGGTCGGCCTCCGTCACGAGGGTGCCGGTGGGGTTGTTCGGGGTGCAGACGATCACGACGCGCGTGCGGTCCGTGAGGGCCGCGATCATGCCGTCGACGTCGTGCGAGTGGTCGGGCAGGTTCGGGACGGGCACGCCCGTGGCTCCCGCGACCGTGATGAGCGTGGGGTACGCCTCGAAGGAGCGCCACGCGTGGACGACCTCGTCGCCCGGGCCCGCGGCGGCCGTGATGAGCTGCGAGAGGATCGCGACGGATCCCGCGCCCGCGTGGACGTGGTCGACCGTGACGCCGAAGCGCTCGGCGAGCGCGGTGCGCAGCAGGGTCGCGCCCGCATCGGGGTAGCGGTTCACGTCGCGCACGGCGTCGAGCGCCGCGAGGACGGAGGGCAGCGGCTCGAACGGGTTCTCGTTGCTGGAGAGCTTGAAGTCGTCCTCGCCGGCCGGCTTGCCCTGTCGGTAGGCGACCATGGCCGCGATGGCGGGACGGAGCCTGACGGGCGCGGCGTCGTCGAGGGGCGCGGGTTCGGGGATCACCGGGCGATTCTACGGGCGGGTCACCGCCTGGCCCATGGTCCGCGCGGGCGGCGTCTGCGAGGATCGCCGCATGCCCCGATTCCTCGTCCGCGTGGTCGTCAACGCCGTCGCGCTCTGGCTCACCACCCTCATCGTCTCCGGCACCATCGTGACCGCCTACGAACCGGGCGACACCACGGCCACGGTGCTCACCTACCTGCTGCTCGGCGCGATCTTCGGCGTCGTGAACGGCGTGATCGGCACGGCCATCCGGATCGTGGCGTTCCCGCTCTACATCCTCACGCTCGGCCTCATCGCGCTCATCGTCAACGGGCTGCTCTTCCTCCTGGTCGGCGCCATCTCCGACGCGCTCGGCTTCGGCCTCACGGTCGAGGGATTCTGGTGGGGCGTGCTCGGCGCCCTGCTCATGGCGTTCTTCAGCTGGCTGGTGGGTCTCGTCCTCCGCCCGGTGACCTCGAGGGCCTGACCCGCGGGTCACATCCCACCGCCCGGTGCACCCGACGGCCTGATCGGTCCGCGCTCCGCCCGGTAGAGGTGGGAGGCGACGGGCGTCGCCCCGTCGAGGAACCCGTGGAGCTCGTCGCGCGCGCGCTCCAGGAGCGGCGAGCGCGATGCGTCCATCTCGGCCGCCGTCTCCCGGTAGGTGTCGAGCTCGTGCGCGCCAAGCGGACCCGCCTGCGCGGTCGGCGCGAAGGCAGGGGTGCGCACCACGACGTCGTCGCCCGCGTCCCCCTCCGACGTCCGCGCGCCCCCGAGCGCGGGGACGGGGTCGTCCGTGTGCTCCACCGCCACGCCGTCGATCCCCTCGCGGATCGGCAGCTGCCCGACCGGGGAGCCGAACGTGAGCTCGTGGGTGACGTGGAAGCCCGGCGCGTCGCCCACCGACCGCGCGAGGATCCCGCCCATCGAGTAGCCGATGACGTAGACCTCGTCGTCCGCGGTCGCGCCCGCGTCGCGGAGCGCAGTCTCGGCCGCGTGGACGGCGGATCCGCCCTCCGTGGCGAGCGCGGCTACCGCCGAGGCGGGTCCGAAGTCCTCGCGCCCGGTGCGCGGATCCAGGGTCACCATGCCGCCGAGGTACGCCACGAAGCGGCGGCGCCCGTCCGGAGCGCGGTACTCCTCGACGCGCATCTGCGGGGCGCCGGGGACCGGGTCGGGGATCCGCTCGGAGAGGTCGCCCAGCGTCGCGGGCGCCGATCGGAGGGCGTCACGGCGGACGCGGACGGTCGCCGGCGCGTCCCGGAGCAGGCCCACCGCGCCCAGGGCGGCGAGGAGGCCAGCGGTCGTCTCGCGCACGCCGTCGTCGCCAGCAGGGCGCCCCGGCAGGAAGCGCGTGGCCGAGGCCGCGATGTCCGAGACCACGTCGCGGAGGACGCCGGGGAGCACGATGCGGCCGGGCCCGTCGGGATGGAGGGCGAGCATGCTGCCGACGCCCAGCAGCCGGAGCCCGCCCAGCCTCAGCGGGTCGGGCTCGCCGCCGATGCCGCCCAGCAAGGCGCGAGCCGCATCCGTCGCACCTTCGCCCGAGGCGGATCGCACGCAGCGGTCCACGTCCCGCTCCCCGTCCACGTACTGGGCGGCGACGCGGCGCAGGTCCGCGGCGAGCGCCCGCGCATCGTGTGCGGCGGAGGCCAGGAGGCCGCGCGGGGCGTCGAGGGCCGCATCGTGATCGCCCGTGATGGAGGCCACCAGCGGCGGCAGGGCGAGCGCGCGGGCATGGTCGTCCAGGCGCCCGCCCGCGTCGTCGAGCCGCGCGGCGATGCGCGTGAGGTCGTCCGTCTCGACCGCGGTGCCGCCTCCCTCCGTGACGGTGAGCCCCGCGACCGCCGCGGTCACGCGTGCGCTCCGGGGCAGCCGGGCGCGGACGCGTCGTGGAGGAGGGTGCCGGCGAGCGCCACGCGGCCGGCGAGGTCGTCGAGGGCACGGACGAACGCGTCGTGCGCGCGGCCGGACCACGACGGGTCGTCCCGGCAGGACGCGATGTCGCGCTGCGTCTCCGCGACCGCATCGGCGATGGCGGCGAGCGCGTGCGCGCGCGTCAGCGCCTCCGCGCGGAGCTGGCCGGGTGTGCTCCCGCTCCCCCGCCCCGTGCCGCCGAGCGGATCGCCGCCGCCCGCATCCCATCCGCCCGGCTGTTCCCGCATCACGTCCCGTCCTCTCCCGTGGGCCCGCATCGTGCGCCGGCGGCGACCAGGGCCAGCCGCCGGGGGCCGCATCCGGGGGACGGGCCGCGGATCGGGGATGTGGGGAGGGACCGCAGCCGACAGAATGAGCGCATGGGAGCCCCCGACTCTCCGGCCGCGACGGCTCCACCCGTCTTCCGGATCGCCTTCGTCTGCACCGGCAACATCTGCCGCTCCCCCATGGCGGAGGTCGTCTTCCGGGACCTGGTCCAGCGGGCCGGGTACGCGGACCGCGTCTCCGTGACGAGCGCCGGCACGGGCGACTGGCACGTGGGCGAGCAGGCGGACGCGCGGACGCTCGCCGCGCTCGAGCGCCGCGGCCTGGCCGGATCCGCGCACCGCGCCAAGCAGTTCGACCCGGACACGCTCCCGGACCTCGACCTGGTCGTCGTGTTCGATCGCGGACAGGAGCGGACGCTGCGGCAGTGGGCCAGGACGGAGGCGGACCGGGCGAAGATCCACCTGCTGCTGTCGTTCGATCCTCCACAGGCCCACCTGCGGGACGTGCCCGACCCGTACTACACGGACGCGGCGATGTTCGATCGGGTTCTTGGGATGATAGAGCGAGCCGCCCGGGCCCTCCTCGCGCAGGTGGAGCCCGGCATCCGTCCCCCCAGCTAGGAGATCCCCCCGCATGAGCCCGTTGCCCCCGCAGGTGCTGAGCCCCCTCGACGGCCGCTACGCCCCCGTCGTCACCGAGCTCGGCGAGCACCTCTCGGAGGCGGGCCTCAACCGGGCGCGCATCCACGTCGAGATCGAGTGGCTCATCCACCTCACCGACCGGTCGCTCCTCTCCTCCTCGCCGTTCACGGACGAGCAGAAGACGGCCCTGCGCGAGGTCGTCGAGGGCTTCGGGCAGGAGCAGATCGACGCGCTCGCCCGCGTCGAGGCCGTCACCCGGCACGACGTGAAGGCCGTGGAGTACTTCGTGCGCGACCGCCTCGAGGAGCTCGGCCTCGGCCACGTCGCGGAGCTCACGCACTTCGCGTGCACGAGCGAGGACATCAACAACCTCTCCTACGCGCTCGTCATCGACCGCGCCGTGCGCGAGGTGTGGCTGCCGAAGCTGGTCTCCGTCATCGGCGCGCTGCGCGAGCGGGCCCTCCTCTTCCGCGACGACGCCATGCTGTCCCGCACGCACGGGCAGCCGGCCACGCCCACCACCCTCGGCAAGGAGCTCGCGGTGTTCGTGCACCGGCTCGAGCGCCTGCGGGCCGACGTGGAGGACGTCGAGGTGCTCGGCAAGTTCAGCGGCGCCACCGGCACATTCGCCGCGCACCTCGCCGCCGACGCGGACGTCGACTGGCCCGCGGAGTCGCGCGCCTTCGTCACGTCGCTCGGGCTCGTGTGGAACCCGCTGACCACGCAGATCGAGTCGCACGACTGGCAGGCCGAGCTCTACACGCGCATCGCCCACGTCAACCGCGTGCTGCACAACCTCTGCACCGACGTGTGGACCTACATCTCCATGGGGTACTTCCGGCAGATCCCGCAGGCCGGCGCCACCGGCTCGTCCACCATGCCGCACAAGATCAACCCCATCCGCTTCGAGAACGCGGAGGCGAACCTCGAGCTCTCGGACGCGCTGCTCGACTCGCTGGCGTCCACGCTCGTCACGTCGCGGCTCCAGCGCGACCTCACCGACTCGACGACGCAGCGCAACGTCGGCGTCGCGCTCGGGCACTCGCTGCTGGCGCTCGACAACATCGGGCGCGGGCTGCTCGAGATCGACGTCGACCGGGCGCTGCTCGCGGCCGACCTCGACGGAAACTGGGAGATCCTCGGCGAGGCCATCCAGACCGTCATCCGCGCCGAGATCGTGGCGGGACGCAGCTCCATCAGCGACCCGTACGCGGTTCTCAAGGAGCTCACGCGCGGCAAGCGCGTGGGGCGCGACGAGATGCGCGCGTTCGTCTCCGGGCTCGACATCGGGGACCAGGCCAAGGCGCGGCTGCTCGAGCTGACCCCGGCGGGCTACGCGGGGCTGGCGTCGCAGCTGGTCGACCACATCCTCTGAGCCGGCTGGCCCGGGGGCGGAGGTGCGGGGATCCGCGGCTCGGCCCCCGGACCCGACGCGGTCGAGTGGCGTCAGGCGGTCAGACGGTCAGGAGGGCCGGCCGGGTGTCGCGACGACGCTCAGTGCCGGGTCGGCCGATCCGGGTGGTCCTGGTCGTCCATGTCCTGCAGCTCGTCGCGGTTGGGCTTGAACGACAGCACGAGCATGGCCATCATCACGAGCGCGCCGATGAACGCAACGCCCGTGAAGACGATCACGACCGTCCAGCCCTGGGCGTCGGCCGGCCGGGTGCTGAGGGCCACGATGAGGCCCACGAACGCGGCGAGCACGCCCGCGATGCCGAGCAGCTCGGCGGGGCGCATGCGGTCCTTGCGGATGTTGGAAGTCACGGTCAGCTCGCGCTCTCGGTGGTCCGGGGGGCGTCCGCCGCGGAGGTCGCGGTGGGCGTGGAGGTGCCCCATTTCATGCTCAGGGCGGCGATGACCAGGAAGACCCCGACGATCGCCGCGTAGGCGCCCAGGAGGCCGACGGCCACGACGGGAGCGGTGAGCTGGCCCTCGCGCTGCTCGACCCCGCCGTACTGCACGACGAGGTCCGGCGGCACCAGGAGGAAGGCGACGGCGAGGACGACGGTGAGCGCGCCGGCGGTGACGGCGTCGGTGGCGCCCGGCACGCGGCCGCGCGAGCGCAGGCCGGCGACGAGCTCCAGGAACCCGGTGACGACGGCCCAGACGCTGACGACGTAGAGGAGCACGAGCACGCCCCCGTCGCGCGCGAGCAGTGCGGCGACGCCGGCCACCGCGGTGATCGCGCCCTGCACGATGGCGCCGGTGCGGATCCGCGCGGCGGGACCGCGGAGGACCCGGGCGCCGAGGCCCGCGGTGATGGGCCCGGAGAGGATCGCGAAGACCCCGAACGCCACGAGGCCGAGGGACGGCGAGTGGTCGGTGGAGAAGGTGATGAACGCGGCGAGCGCGAGGGCGGGCAGTGCGCGCAGGAGGAGCACGGGCCAGTACGCCGCCCGGAACGTCAGCTCGTCCTCGGACACGGCAGCCTCTTTCTCCATCCCGGCCAGCCTACTCGGTGGGTTCCTGGGCGGATGCTCGGCCGGGCGCCGCGGCGACGGTCCTGCCGGGCTGGCATAGGCTCGATCCGTGACGAGTCCCCTCCCCCGTCTGGCCGCCGCGGCGGCCGGTGCGGTCGTCGGGCTCGCGGTCGTCTGCGCCGTGGGCGTGGCCTGCGGGATCGTCTACGCGAACCGGGCGTTCTGAGGCGCGGCGGCCCCGCGGCCGACGGCCCGGGATCCACCTGCCGGGCCGCTTGATCCGCCGCTCCGCCCGCCGCGCACCCGCGCCCCGCAACCCGCAACCCGCAACCGAGAGGCCCCGCCGTGCCCCAGCCCGAGACCGCGCCGCGGCCCGCCTCCGAGACCGGCCGCGCGGCAGGCGGGTTCATCCCCGTCGACCGCGCCGTCGTCGCCGCGCCCGAGGGCGCCGCGGAGCACCTCGCCCGTCGCGACCGGCTGGCTCTCGGGATCGACATCGGCGGCACGACGCTCAAGGCCGGGATCGTCGACGTCACCACGGGGATCCGGCTCACCGAGCGCATGACCGTCGCGAAGCCCGTGGGCGGCGAGCCCGAGGACATCGCGGACGTGATCGCCGAGATCGTGCTGGAGCTGACGCCCGACGAGGACCTGCCCGTGGGCGTCGGCGTCCCCGGCATCGTACGGGACGGCATCGTCCGCTCCTCCGCCCACATCTCCGACCGGTGGCTCGGCATGGACGCGCGCACCGCCATCCGCGAGCGCAGCGGGATCGACGTCCTCACCGTCAACGACGCCGACGCCGCGGGCGTGGCCGAGCTCGAGTACGGCGTGCTGCAGGGCCGCGACGGCCTCGTGATCCTCACGACGCTCGGCACCGGGATCGGCACGGCGCTGCTGCACGACGGCACGCTCATCCCGAACAGCGAGCTGGGACACGTGCACATCGACGGCGGCGACTACGAGATGCAGGCCGCGTTCTCCGCCGTGCGCCGCGAGGGGCTGACCTTCGAGGCGTGGGCGGCGCGGCTGGAGCGCTACTACCGGCACCTCGAGTCGATCATGTCGCCCGACCTCATCGTCGTCGGCGGCGCGGCGGCGCACGAGTTCGCGCGCTTCTCCGGGTTCCTGCACCTCGACACCGAGATCATCGCGGCGAGCCGGGGCAACGACGCCGGGCTGGTCGGGGCGGCGCTGCTCGCGCACCGGGCGGGCGTCGCGCCCGACTGATCCGGCGCGGTACGAGCCGGGACGAGCCGAGCCGACACGCTCCCGCCCGCCGCGGACCGGCAGACTGGCCGCATGAGCACCGCCGCTCCCCGCCCGCTGCGCGTCGTCCTGTCGCCCGACTCGCTCACCGGATCCGCCACCGCCGTCGAGGCCGCCCGTGCCCTCCGCCGCGGCTGGCTCCGCGCGCGGCCCGGCGACGACGTGGTGATCGCGCCCATGGCCGACGGCGGGCAGGGCACGCTCGACGTGCTCGCGGCGGCCGTCCCGGGAGCGCGCCGCGTACCCGTCCGCGTCATCGGACCCGACGACCGGCCGGTCGACGCGCACTGGCTCCTGCTGCCCGACGGCGCGGGTGTGGTCGAGGTCGCGTCGACGAGCGGGATCACGCTGCTGGATCCGCTCCGCCCGCTCACCGCGCACACCCGCGGCTTCGGCCAGGCGGTCCGCGCGGCCCTCGACGCCGGAGTCCCCCGCCTGCTGCTCGCGCTCGGCGGCAGCTCCTCGACCGACGGCGGCGTGGGCGCGCTCCGCGAGCTGGGCGCACGGGCGAGCCGCGCCGACGGCTCCCCGGCGGGCGA
>NZ_JAAVCB010000109.1:0-17209 GCF_014802555.1 Clavibacter sp.
ACCCCAGCCCGACGCACGCTTCACGAACCCTCGTCTCGCGTGCTCTTGCGACCTATGCTGTGGGCATGGGGCACATTCCAGTAGCTGTACCGAGATTTTGGTGGCGCGCGGATGCGGCTACTGTGCAGTTTTGGGCGAGCTCGAACCCGGATATCGACGACAACAAGATTCGTCACGCTGATGCCGACGAGCACAACTGGCAGGCCATTGCTGACGCTGTCGTTGCAGTCGGCAACGCTCTCGCTTCTCGCTCGTGGACTTTCGATGCGGATAGCCCTCTATACGCGGATCTTGATTTACCGGACTATCCGGGCGAACTGAGCCAGATCGAACAAGACATTGTTAGATCATGGTTCAACTACTGGGAGGCCGTCCGCTTCGACCCTTGGGATCTGCAGCCCGAGAATGGTCGCCACCGCCTATGGCGGACCCTACCCCACTTCGGCACGGCTCTTATACCCATATGCGGTAGCGCTCTCGGCTATGCCACCCCGGAGAACGTAGCTGCATTAGGGCCATCATGGCCTCAGGACTTTGCGCGTCAGCTTTACTTACTTCGCACCTCTTCCGCATTTGACGGCACTGACGCGGTAAATGTGCAGTTCGAAGCTTCCATGGTAGATGCGTCACAGGGTCGCCTACCGCCGCTGATGTAGCCCGCGCACTTACAACGCACTCACTCCTCCAGCAATACTCGTAACGCTAGCGAAGCAGGGTTGGTATCCAGATGCCGCCCCACGGGAGATTACTATGCGCAGCACAGATGCCCGCAGAATGATTGCTGCGGCTCAGCAGGTAGCAAAGGAAATAGAGGACTCACCTATAAGCCCCGAGGCCTGGCTGGAGGCCCGCTGGGCAGAGCTGAACGCGGAATACCCTCTGCGTCCGCTTCCCTGGCGTTGGGTCTCACGTCCTGGCATAGCTGCACCGTCCGCCCAGATAGGGATGATCGACCCCTCCAACGTCGTGTGTGTGGATCGCTCATCAGAATGGGGGTGGCTTAACAATCGCCCCGAGTCGTTCACACTAATTCTCGACCGGCTTCTTATTGCGGCACGGTCAGGTGACTGGGCGCGCTGGGTCATTGAGTGGGAACCTCCTGCCGATCGCGTATCTATGGAAGAGACCACGGCGCTTGGGCGAGTGATTTACAACGTCGGGCACGGCGGCCGGCATCGGACAATGATGGCGCGAGCTTTTCGCCTACCCGTTATGCCTTGCACTGTCCGCCGGCTCGAGACACCTCGCTCCGGCGACATCGTCAAAATACCTACTGGTGAGGATTTTGAGCGCTCTCATGCCTCCGCCCTGGTCTCACACGGCTTCGTCACCAATCAGACTTACCGAGGCGGCATGTGGGAAGCACGCGTCCTAGTAAGTTTGGACGTGCCCTGGTTATACGACCCGCCTGCGCGTGTGGAGACGTCTGCTCAGCTTTTCGAGTCTGTGCATCCCGGCATCCTCGAGGAGAACCAGTTGTCCCGGATGCTGGACTATCGGCAGTGGGAGAACCGATTCGATCCTTCGCGCCCCCCTGCCCCAGGCTTGCGCGACAAGTGGTACCGACTGAAGCGGCTATACCGCCCTCTGTAACGGCGCCCACAGCACCCCTCGATTACCTCAGCCCCAACCGCTTGCCTCGAACGCGGCACCAGCGCCGGCGGGCACGCTCGTCGCTGTCCGCCGGAGAGGCACACTTAAGGGGGTTGACACCTTTACCGTACATGCGTAGGTTCGTAGATGTCAGATCTACCGAGCCTCCGGAGGCCACCATGCCATCGCTGTCCGCCCACACCGCCCTCTGGGGCATCTCACCCGACCACTACTCACCCCTGATCGAGCAGGTCACGCCGACCACGCCCATGTCGGCGCCGCTCGACGACGTCGTTGAACGTTTCGCCCGTGTCGTCTGGACGCACATCGGGGCTCCTGGTGACACCGTCGCGGGAAGCCTCGTCCAGCACCTCGGTGCAACCACCGCGCTCACTGCCGTCGTCGAGCAGTGGCCCCTACGGCTCATGCGTTCCGCGTTGGAGGACGGCGAGGAACCCGGTCCCGTCCTGGATCTTCACGCACTGGCAGCCCAGCTGCGTGCCTGGCGGGAGCGATTTATCGTGGACGACGTCTTTCGCTCCCTCCGCACAGCCGCAGAGTGCGGTGCAACCGTGCTGATCCCCTCGGACCCACAGTGGCCCCGCGGTCTCGCCGACCTTGGCCCTGAGATGCCCTATGCGCTGTGGGTGCGTGGGCACACGGACCGGATGATCCGCCTCGAGAGATCTCTCGCCGTGATCGGCGCCCGAGCCGCCACGGTGTACGGGTCGGCTGTGACGTCCGAGTCCGTATCGGAACTCGTGCGCGAAGGTATCGCCATCGTGAACAGCGGCAGCTTCGGAATTGACGGTGCTGCCCTACGGGCTGCCGTCGGCAGCACGGGCAGCGCGTTTGCGGTCATCTCCAGCGGCGTGGACGTCACCTACCCGCATGCGCACGCGGAGCTCTTCGAGGACGTAATCGAGACCGGTGCAGTCGTCACGGAACGCCCGCCCCACACGGCGCCGTCGCGGTGGTCCTTCCTGTCGCGCAATCGGATCTTGGCTGCCCTGTCCAGCGGGACGGTGCTGATGGAAGGCTCGCACCGATCCGGCGCACTCTTGACCGCTCAGCGGGCACTTCAGCTCGGACGCCCCGTCGGAGCCGTCCCCGGGCAGGTCGACTCCCCCTCCGCGGGAGGCTGCCTGACAATGATCCGCGACCATGGCGCCACCCTGGTCACAGGGCACGAGGACATGTCACGGCTGCTGCCGCCCTTCTAAGCAGGCAGGATCGGCGGCTCGGCGCGGACTCACCCGCCGTTATCCCTCCCCGCTGCGGCGGCAGCGACGTCCTCAACCGTCGAGCTCAACCGAATGACCGGCCACTTGGTTGCTGCACTCTCGCAGTAGCTCGCGGAGAGCGCCCTTCTCCACCGTCCACCGTCGGCCGTCGCGCACACCCGGCATCAGGTCGGCTCGGATCCAACCGGTGATCGCCTGTCGGCTCATCCTCAGCAGCTGCGCCACCTCGTCGACCGAGAGGATGTCGCCGTATGCATCAAGTGGATCCGGGTCGCGCGGACGCGGCGCGACGGGGCCGTTGGCCGTCGATTCCATCCACACGCGGACCTCTGCCCGGAACGCAAACCACGAGTGCCCGACCAGGTAGCCAGGTATCACCCCGTGCCGAAACCAGAGGCTCAACGTGGTCTGACGAATACGCAGCAACGTCTGAAGGTCACCCGATCGCAGGGTGACGGGCATGGCATCCCACACAGCCGGATCGGTCACGAACGCATGATATCGCCGATATGCGTGTGGAAATCTGGCGGTTCGCACCCCGTACGGTTATGGTAGGAGAACTGGCGTCCTAGCACGCGAAATCCGTATGGAAAGGCAAGTAGATGGCCCGCAAAGTAGTCACCACTCTCGTTGACGACATCGACGGCACGGAGATCGTGGACGGCACGGGCGAGACCGTCCCGTTCGCGCTCGATGGCGTGAACTACGAGATCGACCTCAGCGACGACAACGCGGACACGCTGCGGACAGTGCTTAAGGACTACATCGACAAGGGTCGCCGCGTCGGCCGCGCGACGACCGGGAAGCCCGGCACGCGCCGCTCGTCGAGCTCAGGCCCGAAGGGGGACCTCAGCGCCGCGCGGGAGTGGCTCCGTGAGCACGGCCACAAGGTCTCCGAGCGCGGACGGATCTCCGCGGATCTGCTCGAGGAGTACCGCGCGAACAACTAGCGCGAGCCGCACGCACGAGAGGGCCGACCCGCCATGGGTCGGCCCTCTCGTCGCCGCTGGCTCAGTCGGCGGCAGACGCCGCCGTGAGCCGGCAGATGGTCCGTGGGAGCAGGAGCCCGCCGGCGAGGATTACGGCCGCAAACGTCACACACGCGGCCGGCCACGGGACGGCGTCGTAGAGGATCCCCGCGGCGAGGCTGCCGAGGGCGGCCGCGAGGAGCGTGGTGGCCTCGTAGAGGCCCAGAGCGCGCCCGATGCGGGCAGTGCCGGCGGCCTCGGTGAGGGCGGCCTGCTCGATCGGCAGGATCGCGGCCAGCGCCAGCGCCGAGAGCACCCAGAGGACGGCGATTGTCACGGGATCCCGGGCGAGCGCCAGCCCACCCGCGAACGCGGCGCCGGCGATGGCCGCGGCAACGAGAACGGGCGTGCGTCCGAACCGGACCGTGAGCCGATGCATGTGTGGCGGGGCGACCGCGAGAGCGATCCCGCCCGGGAGCGACACCCACGCGATCGCGAGCGGCCCGAGCCCGAGCTCGCGCTGCAGGTGCAGCACCAGGAGCAGCCCGACAGCGCCCTCCGCGGTCCCGATGACCATCACCACGATCAGGAGCGGGCGCAGCCGGGTCGCGAGCTCGCGCACGACCACACGGCCGTCGCCGGCCGCCGGCACCGCTCGAGGGGCGTCGACGTCGCCACTCCCCCGCGCCGACGCCCGGCCACGGCTCGAGGCGAGGAGCCCGCCGGCGAGGAGCGCGCACCCCGCGGCCGCGGCGAAGGTGAGCGGGTAGCCGGCGACAGCAAGGAGCGCGATCGCCGGCGCGAGGACGACCCACGACCCGAGCTCCTCGGCCGACATGAGCCGGGCGAAGGCACCCGGATCCACCTGGTGCCGTGCGCCGGCGGTCGCGCGCAGCGCGACCCACAGGAACGCACCGCCGGCCCGAGAGACGAGCACGCCTGCGAGGACGACGTGGAAGGTGCCGGCGCTGGCGACGAGCGCGTAGCCAGCGCCGAGCACGAGGGCGGAGGCCGCTGCGATCGTGGTCCGGTCGTACCGGTCCGCGGCCACGCCGCCGAGCGGGCGGAGCAGGAACGACGTCGCGAGCCCCGCTGCGAGGAGGGCGCCGGTCTGCGCGGCCGTGAGGCCGAGGACGGCGCCGGCGAACAGGGGCAGGGCGAAGTCCACAACCTGCCCGGCGCCGCTGGCGAGCGTCACGCTCGACAGCAACTGCCGGGGGAAGCTCGCCTCGGCGGGCTGAGAGGCGGTCGGGTTGGTCGTCATGTTCTGGGCACTGTACCGCCGCGACGCAGCGGTGGCGTCTGTTCACGAATCGCTTGCCCGTCGGCGTCGTGAGTGTCAGCGACCGACGACGGGCCCCCAGCGGTACCCGCCATCGTGACGTTGGTGTCAGCGGGCGGTGCCGCTCGACTGACGGCTGCACGCCTCATGGCTTCCGAAGGCGATTAAGAAGTGCAGCGCGCCGAGGCCGATGGTGATTCCGGAGGAGCTGATGCAGCCTGTGGCGATGACGGCCACCAGGGCGATGGACAACCACGGAAGGGCACACGCGAGGTGGCGCCTTCGCACGACGCGACTGCCGATCACTCACTCGACGAGCCAGTCACTCACCGCGCGCGTTCATGACAAGCCGTTCGAAGAACTCGGCGTAGTGGGCGTCGTCGAGCAGCTCAGCATGCGGGCCGAGATGGATCTCCTGCCCGGCTCCCCCGACGAACAGCACGATGTCGGACGCCAGGATGGCGGACAAGCTGTGCGCGACGATGATGGTCGTGCGCCTCCCCGAACCGTTGCCCAAGGCATGGAGGAGAGCATGCTCGCTCTCGGCGTCCATCGACGCGGTCGGCTCGTCGAGCACGACGATACCCGGCTCGGAGACCAGGGCGCGCGCCGCCGCCACGCGCTGCCATTCCCCGATGGACAGCTGTTCGGCTCCCTCGAAGCGTCTGCCGAGCGGCGTGTGCAGGCCGTTCTTCAACCGGTTGAGACGATCCGACATCCGGACCTTCTCGGCGCTCCGGGACACGGCACCCTCATCGCCGATGTCCTCGATGTTGCCGAATGCGATGTTGTCGTAGGCGCTCAGCTCGAAGCGGACGTAGTCCTGGAACAGCACGCCGATCCCGTTGCGCAAAGAATCGCGATCGTACGCGGACGAGGGCAGCCCGTCGAATTCGATTTGACCGCGGTCCACCGCGTAGATGCCGAGCAGGAGCTTGACCAGGGTGGTCTTCCCGCCTCCGTTCGGGCCGACTATGGCGATCGTCTTGTTGGCGGGGAGCGTTAGATCGAGGGACGTGAAGATGGGAGTCTCGGTGGCGGGATAGGAGAAGTGGACATCACGGAACGTGATGCCCTCGGCCAAGACCTCTGGGAAGGGTTCGCCGCCATCCAAGGGTTTCTCGATCGGCGTGTCCACGAAGTCGAAGAGGTTCCGCGCGTACAGCGATGCCTGATATATGCCGGCAATTCCTCCCAGGGCTCCGATCGTGACCCCGTACAACGAGTTCATGCCCTGGATGAAGCCCGCCAGGTTGCCGACGGTCACGCTCCCGGCACCGCCGATGACGCTGTTGACGACCAACACAAGGGCGAGGATGGTGAAGCCCATGCCGAAGAGATCCGCGCCGGTGACTCCCGTCTGGCTCTGACGGAGCTGTCGGACGTCTTGCCGGAGCAGAGTCTGGAGCATGTTCGAAAAGCGGGCTCGTATGTGCCCACCTAGTCGGTAATGGGCGAGCTCCTTGTGCGACTGGTCGCTCATCGACAACGCCTGGAGGTAGTTGATCATGCGTCGTGATTCCGTCTGGTTGACGTCCAAAGACCAGCGGTGGCGCCCGAAGAGGGCGGCAACCCCCACGCCGGGGAGCGGGGACAGGAGCACGAGGATCGAGGCGAGTGGGTGCCACGAGAACAAGGACACCGAGATCGACACGATCGAAACGAACGCAGCGAGCGTGTCGATGGTCGTTTCCGGCAGGGAGGAGACGCGGTTACCCTGAATTTCGGAGAGCGCGCGTCGGATGCGGTTGTACTCGGCCGGGTCCTCGTAGTGCGATTGCGAGAGCCCGAGCCCTGTCGCGAGTGATTGCTTCGAGAAGGCCTGATCCGCCAGCAGTCCCGCGTGCGACATCAGGTACTGCGCGGCCGATGAGAGCAGGCGTTGCGCCACCTGGGCCGCGAACAGCCCGAAGAGGGGCAGGGCGACGGTGACGTACTCGATGCCCGCACCCGCCGCGGCGCCGTCCGCGACCGCATCCACGACCTCTGCCGTGAGGGCGATTTGCAGGCCCGGCACTACGGCGGCGATCCACGTCATGAGCGCCGCCAGGGCATAACGCCGGGGAGAGGTGCGCCATACCCTCCAGATGGCGCTAAGCATGGGAGCTCGCTTCCGCCAAGTGAGTCAAGCGGCCGCGCTGGCTCTGCAGGGCTCCTCGCCACACATCGAAGACCTCCCCGTCCGTCATCGAGCTGTGGTCGAGGACGCGATTGCAGGTCATGTGCCAGACGCTGCGGAGGATGCCTTCGCGATGCGCGTCGGCCAGGTCGTCCCAGCCCAGATCCCGGACGGAGCGCAGCAACGCACCGAACGCCCGCTCGCCCGACGCGGCCAGGTCACGGAGTCCCTCACCGATGGCGGGCGGATCGTGATCGGCTCCCGACGAGCTGGAGACGAGCGCGTGCAGCACGGCCCGGTTCTCGCGTAGGTATCTGGTGGACTTGGGATTCCTTTCCGCGCCGACGTCGCCGTTCCTGACGAACGCGAGCCGCTCCTCCAGGGTGTCGAACACCGTGCGTGCGTAGGCATCGAGCATTGCGACCGCGACCGCCATATCGTCGAGCTCCGTGATCGTCCGGAGCGCTGCCAGGTACGCCGAGGCTTCCTTCGCGAAGAACGTCTCGAAGCACGTGAACATCGCCGCACCGCCGTACCGACCCCTCTCCGGGCGGTATGGCACCTCGAGCACGTCTCGGAAGAGCCCCTCGGTCGCCGGGGTTCCCACCAGGCCCGGAGAGCCTGCGTGAGCGCGGCCCGGTCTTCGCCGACATGCACCCGGATCCGGAGGTGGGGCCGCGGATCCTGGTACTGCACGAAGTACCACCGCGATTGCGGGGACCCGCGAAGCAGTTGGCCGAGCACCTCGTCGAGCTCGAGCAGCGTCCGCCTGTGCTGCGCGGCCGGCTCGTACACCTGCAGCGAGAGCCACTCGTCGTCGACCTGCAGGGGATCGTCGATGAAGTGCGGCTCATGCACGGCCGACCAGGATGGCGACGCGTGGTGATCCAAGCTCGCGTGGGCTCCGCGATCGCCGCCGCCCGGGACCTCGGCGAGCGCGATGGGCACCACGACCTCGGTGACCAGGCCCTCCCCGACTGTGTTGGCGCTCCGCAACTGGTCCGGACTCGGCAGGACCTCCTGGAACCGCAGGTGCTTGCGGGTCCTCAGCTCGCCCAGGATGTGGATCACGGCGAAGTCGTTGTCCAGGTTGAGCAGGAGGCGGTTGTCCTCTTCAACTTCGTAGACGAGGTCCGGCACCTGCCAGGTCTGACGCCAGGCATCGACGAGCTCCCGAGCGACCTTCGCGTCGGTGGTGTCGATGTCGGCCTTGGGTAGCGTCCACTCGCCTGCCCGCAGCACCACGCCCCGCCGGACGACGCGGGGGAGCCGCAGGCTCCCCTCGAACGTTCCCCAGGAGAATCCGCCGAGGGGGCGTCGGGAGTGGTCGGAGAGCACGGTGAGCAGCCGCGCGACGGGGTTCGACAGCTCCGGGTTGAGGACATGCGATCGCCGGATGGTGATCTCCCTTCCGAGCGTCCGCGACCAGAGGAGGAGCCTGTCGTAGTCGGAGGTCACGTGCACGTCGCTGATGTCGAGGGAGAGGCCCTCAGCGTCCGTCTGTCCGCCGTTGACGACGATCCTCGTGTCGGTGAGGCTGGGCGTCACGGACACGTTCGCGCCGCGCGCCGCCTGGGGAAAGTCGACCATTTGCGTCGGGACGGCCGCCTCGGGAGAGGGCGTCATCGCGAGGGCGCGGAGGGAGTCTCTGACCTCGTGCGTGAGGACATGCGCGAATCTGCCGAAAGTGCTCCCTCCTTCGGCGACCGATGCGCTGTTCAGGACGATCAGGTCCTCCCCGTCGCCCTCGTGGTGTCGGCCCACCTGCGCGAAGACGTCGATCGCATGCACCGGAGTCCGTGCGGCTCCCTGCGAGCCGACGGCGACGCGCATGCGCTCCTCGAGTGCCTCGGTGATCTCGACGATCAGGGCGCCCTCCTGCAGCCCGCGCATCAGGACATCCGACAAGACGGATTCGTATGCCGTCAGTCGCCCCGGCTGGGAGGGGACCTCGAGGGGCGAGGCGATGTACTCGTCCACCGAGCCCAAGCCCACGTGCCCGTCGACCAGGTCAGCGATGCGAACCGCGCCGCCGAACCCGTAGCGATCGAGGAACTGCGCGTGATACGCCCGCAGGGGGTACTCGTTCGCGATGTCGCCTTCGCCAGATGCCGGGGCGACGGCTTGCATGAACGTGGCCGCATCGGCAATGCGGTCGGCCGTGCCCCGGGACAGTGGCAGGTGGTGCGTCGGCGTGGTCAGGTGCAGGTCGATGGGCGCTCGGTTCGACTCGGAGGGGAATAGGAGCGTCGCTCGTTCCAGGTGCTGGCCGATCTCGTCCACCGACTCGGCGCGGGCTGTCCAGACGAGCTGCCGCAGCATGTCGGAGGTGCGATCCGGGAGGCCTCGGAGGAAGCGATCCGGCCGGTACCCGGCGTACACGAGGCTCGGCGTGTCGTTTGGGATCATGAAGCCGAGCTTCACGAGGTTGGTCAGCAGGGCGTCGAGGACGGCGGTCGACGCGCGTCCTTCGTAGTGATCACGCAGTTCGGTGCGCAAGCCGTCCAGGGTGATGCCGTCTGCCGCTCGCTCGAGCGCGAGGAGCGCCGCGGGGGCGGCTTTGATCGATAGGTCGACGCCTGCATCGGTCGCTCCCATCGCGAAGGGGGCGGGCAGCGTCACGCGCCCGTGGGCCACTCGTCGGAGCGCATTGCTCCTCACCAGCGCATCCGGTGGAAGGGCCAGGACCTCCTTCCTGTGGAGGCTGTCGATGAGGGCCATGTCCGGTCGAGAGTGCACGATGACCGCGGCGGGGTCGACGGTGTCGGAATCGACGGCGTGTTCGGGGTCGGCGAGGGGGCCGGCGGAGGTCGCGGCGAATAGGCCGAACGGGGTGGGCCTCGAGCGCGATCGGATGATGTAGCGCAACAGGCTGCGTGCCTTGCCGGATTCGGCGATGTCCAGTTGCTTTGGGCTCGCGCTCCTGTACCACGACGACAGCCCAGGCGAGGCGTAGTCGATGGCCACCTCGAGGTGAGGATCGATGAGGGATCGCAGCGCCTCTGCGTCGATGACGGATGCGTAGGCGTCGATGAGGGGCTTGAGGGGGCTCAGGGTCGTGCGCGTCATGGAGAAGCCGGCGGGCTCGTACCGGTAGCGCGTAGTGGGCTCATTCATTGGGTGCTCCGGTGAAGTAGCGGTGCCAGATCGGGTGGGCGTCGCGGGTTCGTCCTGCGATCGTGGCCAGGGTGCCGGCAGCGCCCATCAGGAAGGTGGGGTCGTGAAGGGGCCGTCCGTCGAGGCCCGCGCTCACGATGCCGAAGGGCGCATCGGCATCGATGCTCTGCAGGATCCGACTCACGAGCAGCGCGTCGTTGGCGGCCCAGCGTGTCGACGGCACCGTCGTGCCGCCGGACGTCAAGGAATGCAGGACCAACATGCCGGCTGCGCCGTGACACAGGGATGAGTCGGTCGTCGGCGTGCTGATGAACGCCTCGACGTTCGACTCGATGGAGGCTTGCATGGCGGACGCCGAGCTCTCGTCGTCGAGGAGCTCGGCGATGCGGAGGAGGGCGACGGCTGGTCCGCTGCTCCCGAAGCACCAAGCGCACACCGACCCCGTCGAGGGCATCGTCACGGAGCCGTGCACCTCCAGTCCACGTGGCCACTGCAGGCATCCGCTCGGGTCGGGGACGGCCGTGTCGAGCAACCAGTCCCTCATCCGGCGGAGCTGATCGATGACGACTGGCTGTGCCCCGAAGCGCTTCGCGGCCGACGCCAGGGCCAGTGCGATGCCCGCTACGCCGTGTGCGGTGCCGAGATCGACGAAGTCGCCGGTCGAGAGCGCTTCGTACGTGCTCCCCGGCATGAAGTAGCGCCTGTCGACCGTGAAGGCCTCTGTCACCGAAGTGCCCGCCTGCAGCAGGTCGGCGAGGACGTCCATGAGCCCGGACGCGACAGCCCTGTCGTCGGGACCGCACACGGCTCGGGGGATGGCGGAGAGGTAGAGGAGCTGTCCGGCTGTCCCGGAGATGACGTCGTGCGGGCTCCCGTCGGCGAAGCCACTTCCAGGAGGAGGCGTGCCGGCTCCCAGCTGCGTGACGACGACCTGATGGAATCGTCTGGCGGAGGGAAGGAGCCGTTCGTCGACGATGGAGCGTTCCGCCATGGCAGCCGCCAGGCCGGCAGCTCCGTCGAAGAGCCCCAGGGAGGTGAAGGGGGCGGTGTTGCTCAGCTGCACCGCCGAGCGGAGATGCGCCATGGCCTCACGATCGAAGTCGATGCCGGTCGACAGGGTGGCCTCGAACAGTGCCATGGACACGCCGGCATGGCCGTCGCCGAGGTTGCGTCCGTCCCATGACATGCCTGCGTCGAGAGCGTCCGCGTCCGAGACGGCTGCGCGGATCACTGCATCGTCCGCGAGGCGTGTCGCGAGGATCTGCATCGCGTGCGTCGTGTCCGTGTTCATGGGTTTCGAAGCGGAGAGGGGTGTTCCGGTCATGTGCGCCGGAACACCCCACGGGCTTCGTGTCAGCAGCGACCCGACGTCTGCGTGGAGCCGCAGGCGGTGGTGGTGATGATCGTCCTGCACACCTTGACGGTCAGCTTGAATGTGAGCCCGAAGACGGGCGTCGTCTGCGGGGATGCATTCCCGCTGGACGCGCCGACCTTGGGGTCGAGATCGAATTCGGATGAGATGTCAGACATACTCTTGCCTCTCGTTAGTTCCATCGGAGCGAGCCCGTTGCGAATGTTAATTCTGGACTCAGTCTCGACTGTTGCAGGGAATCGTGCCGAGGGGCAATGCCGCAATGATGATTGCCCCCTATTTTGGGGCGGGATTATGAATCTCAGGGGCGGGGTCGCGAAAGCTCGCCGAAGCTGCTGGCGAGAGAAACGAGCGGATTCTTAGCGCGTTGGTAGCTGTACGAGCGCGCGTGCATCTCGAGTCTTCCAGCGGTCCGAGCGGGAAGGTCGCCACCGCGGCCATTCACCGGTGCGGAGGCCCTGCCGGACTACCGGTACGCGCGCATCCCCACCGTGTCGATGAACGCCGATCCGCTCCCAGCCTGAGTCGCCATGCGGACGAGAACGGACGAGGCGATCGCCGTCGCGGCGACTGCGGTCAGAACGGCGGCCGCAACGCCCATCGGGGAATGCGCAAGGACGACCCCCGCGCCGAATGCCGCCAGTTCGAGCGCGTAAAGCAGGTAGATCCACTGCCGTCCCGGCATCGCGTCCTGACTGGTCGCACGCACGAGGGTCCTCTTCACGCCCACACGCAGGGCAATTCGCGCAAGGGACGACAGCGCGAGGATTCCGAGCCCGAGGAGCGCGGTGGCGGGGGTTCCGATATCCGTCACGATCAATGCGAAGAGGACGACGCCCCCCGTCGCGATGCCATCCGCCAGTGCTTGACCTGCTATCAGGCCAAGACCGCGGCGTTCCCCTGTGATCGATGGACTAGCTCTTCCTTGAATTTCCCCCATTGGGGAATGGTATCAGGTGAGCGCGCGACCGAAGGAATGTCGCGGAACGCTGGCGGTGGAGCTGACGAGATGATAGGGGCGGCATGCGGGAGGTGGCGCGTCACGCCCGGCATCGCGCGGGCCTCCGAAACCACACGCTCGTCATCGGTCGGCGTGCGCAGCACGAAGGCGGTCTCGGCAAGGGCTGCCCACCTATCGATGGTCGTCGCGGGGTCCGGGCCTCGACAGGCCGGCTTGCCAGCATGGTCCGTGCCCGTCGACGAGTCCCGCCGCATTGGCCCCTAGACAAAGCGCTAGAACTCGGGAGCGTGCTCGCTTGTCGTTGGTGGCCCATACGCTCTCCGACGAGTGTGGCCGGATGCTCCTACATCGACTCGATCGACGAAGGAGGCCACCCGGTGAACAAGGTGAAGGGCGACGTCACGCGCCTGGTGCGCGACGTCGAGACTCACCCATGGGCGCACCCGGAGGCTGGCTACTGGCGCGTCCAGGTCGAGGGGCACCCCGTGCTCGGCTACGTCATGCGGATGCGTATGGAGCTCGGTGACCCCTTCACGTACGAGATCTACGGCGATGCCCGCAACGATCGGGGACAGCGGATCTGGATCCATCGCGAAGCGTCCCTAAACGCGGCCGTGGCATGGATGATGCAGCGCTCCGACCGACTGGTCGCGTTCGCGGCGCGCTACGCGACGACCGAGGTCCACGGCGGGCCAGTAGCTGGCGCTTAGGCGAGGGGTCGGACGTAGAGGACGACGTGCCCGTCCGGGATGCGCTGCTGCAGCTGCTCGACGGCCACCCACGGGGACAGAGCTTCGGGCGTGACGACCGTGGCGCTGCTCTCCGTACGGAGACGATCCGCGAGCTCGTAGCTCGTGTACCCAGTATCCGCCGGCCCAAACCTCACCCCGTGCAGAGCGGCCCGCGAAGGGGGCGAGGACGCCCGAAGAAGAAGAGCGGAAGGCTCGGACATGATCGAGGTCATAATCCTCGGTTCGCTGTACACCTCAGGTTGACAGCGACGAGGGCCTGTCATAGCTTTGACGCATTGCTCCCCACCGTCCTCCGGGCCTGGTGGGGCTTTTTCGTATCCGGGGGACCCATGGCAACGGCGCATCTGTTCATCGACTACCAGAACCTGCACTTCTCCGCGTGGGAGACCTTCACCAGCTACGGCTCGGCGGTCTACGACTCGCTCATCCACCCGGGCAAGTTCGGCGACCAGGTCCTCGCCGCGCGCGCCGCTCGGAACTTCCCCGAGCTGGAGCTCACGAAGATCCACGTCTACCGCGGACTGCCCTCCCGCAAGCGCGAGCCGGGCCAGCACGCTCGAGTGCAGCGTCAGGCATCGAACTGGACCCGAGACCCCCGGGTTGTGATGAGCCTGCGGGCGCTCAAGTACCCCCGTGACTGGCCCGACGAGCCGTCGCAGGAGAAGGGCATCGACGTGCTTCTGGCGATCCAGGTCGTGCAGGCGTCGATCGAGTCGGCCGCGGACACCCTGATCGTCTCGACGCGCGACACCGACATCCTCCCTGCGCTCGAGCTCGTCCAGAGCACGGGCAACACGGCGCTCGAGCTGGCGACGTGGAAGGGCCAGTCGGAGCTGAAGATGTCCCCGCAGCCGAAGAGCGTGTCGCTGGACAAACCGTTCTACATGCGGAGCCGCGACACCGCGAACTACTCCTGACTCCTCACCGCCGGACGCCGCGAACGCCAGTCAGTCCGCGTCGCCGAACCCGACGTCGCCGGGCGCCCGGTGGATCGGGAAGCGGCGCTTGAGGGGCGGCACGCGCCGGGACTGTCGAGCAGCCGCTTCGACCTCGGGGGCGAGCCGGCTCGGCCTCGTCCGCAGCTGGTCGACCACAACGTCGGGGACGGGCACGCCTGCGGTCACGATCCGGCGGTTGCACGTCGTCAGCTCATCGACGCTCTGAGCGGCGGTGAGGCTTCGGCGGTTGGACTTCGCGCCCTTCCAGGCAGCCGATTGCTCGATACCAGGGAAGGCCAGGGGATCGATGCACGCCGCCAGGTCGTCCACTCCAGCCGCGATCATCTGTGCGCGAACGTGCGCCATCCAGGAGCGCTCGCTCACCAGCAGCAGCATCTCATTGAGGATGAAGATCCCGCCGGCCTCGGCGGCGCTCTGGCGTGCGGCCTCGCAGAAGCGGCGCCACTCCTCTTCGGTGAACAGGCCTGGCCGGTTCGCAGTCATGGGGTCTACCTCTCGGGTCGTGCGGCGGGGGTCCCGTCGCGGTCGTTGGCTTCCCGCAGCTGCGCGGCGCGAATGGCACGGCGGCCACCCCAGGCGACCGCAACGACGGCGGCTCCCCCGAACACGGCGTTGATGGCGAGGCCCACCCAACCGTCGCTGTTGATGACGCGGGCCGTGAGGTTGAACCCGAGGCCGAGCAGCACCACGCCGAGCATCCTGATGATGCGCTTGATCTCGGCGGTACTGCGAGCGCGGGCAAGGTCGGTGCGCATGAGTAGCACGACGCTCACCAGGAAGAGGACGGAGCCGGCGATGACGAGAACGCTGGCGATGGGATTGGCGTAGGGCATGGGGATCCTCGTGGTCAGTGGCAGGTGTCGAGGGTGTGGTCGATCGCGGTGCGGTCGGCGTCGTCGATCATGAGCGCGTAGGTGTGGAGCACGTAGGCGAAGCGGGTGACGTAGAGGCAGTCGTAGCCGGCGGCCGGTGGGAGCCAGGTTGCGGGGCCCTGGTCGGACTTGGAGCCGTTGGTGGGGCCGTCGACAGCCTGGAGGTTGTTGAGGTCGGTGGCGAGCTGTTCCCGGTGGTCTTGGGTCCAGGCGGCGGCGCCGTGCTGCCAGGCCCAGCCGAGGGGCACGAGGTGGTCGATCTGCACGGCGGCGCTCGTGCGCGGCCCGCGGACGAAGTCGATGCTGCGGCCGGTGTAGGCGTCATCGAGGTGGCCGGTGGCGATGGCGCAGCCGGGGTTGTCCGCGGTGTAGGTGGTCGCGGTCAAGTCGCGGGCGAGGACGTCGTTGCGCTGGTCGCAGCCGTTGTGGTCGGTGTCGGCCCAGGAGGGGCCGTACGCGGCCCTGTCGTAGGGCGCTGTGGCTGCGTGCGTGTCTGCGGGGATCCCGTCGACGAGGGCTCGCGCCGCGGCCGGGTCGACGGCGCCGTCGTGCAGGAGCCCGGCCGCCGTGAGGGCGTCGGCCACGGGCCCACTCGAGGCGGTCGCCTGCGTCCGGGAGGTGGCTGACGCCGGGGCGTCGGCTGGTGCGTGCGGGAACGTCTTGTGGACGCCGTACCAGCCCCCCGCGAGGCCAGCGAGGCCGAGCAGCGCCGCGGTGACCAAGTAGGCACGTCGGGTTCGGTTTCTCATCGCTTCTCCTCGATTCGGTGGGGGCGATCAAGGTCGGCCCGGTCGGGCTCGGCAGACCGCGGGACGATCGGGACGCGCACGAAGTAGACACGGTCGAAGATCGTGCTGATCCCGAGCTCGGCGTAGTGCCGGTCACCGGAGACGTCCGTGACGCACTGGCGCCCGTTCTCGAACGACCGGTAGCGACCGGTGCTGTAGACCCCCCCCCGGCGGCGCCACTGGCGGACAGCGACTTCGGGAGACGTCCAGCCATGCCGGTCGATGACGGACTGGTCGTCCACCGTCTCGACGCCATCGATGACGAAGCCAGCGACCTGGATCATGAGCAGTTGAGTGTCCACGTGTCTCCTCGGGGTGAGTAGATCTGACATATACGAACCTACCCGGCGACCGTGGCAAGTGTCAACCCCCTAAAGTCCTCGGCAGATCGCTCAGCTCCGGGCGTCGGGGTTCGGGTCGCTGCCGCGGGCGGCGGCGAGCCCGTCCTGGTATCCGCGCTGCTCGGCGTCGCGGACGGCGAGTTCGAGGTTCGACTGGAGACCGTTGATGAGGCGCAGGTACTCGCGGTGCTTGGCGACCCTGGTGAACTTGCGGGCGATGGCGAGCAGGGCGCCGAGAGCCAGGCCAGGCACGACCGACCACCACATGGCCGCCTGAACCGCCTCGGAGGTGATGCCGGCCGGGGAGATGAGGACCAGGTAGGCGAGCGCGATCGGCATGATGAAGAAGGCCAGGACCATGCCCATGCCGACGGCACGGAAGACGACACCCTCGAAGCTCATGGGCTCCGGTGGCTTCGGCACGCCCAGGTAGGAGTTCGCCCTCTCGTACTCGCGGCGCTCGCGCACCTGCACCGCCTTCCACACGAGGAACGCGATCAGCCAGGCGGGGACGATGACGGCGAGGGCAGGCTCCCCGGCCTGGGGAACCAGCAGGCCCAGCGTGCATGCCTCGAGAACCCCGGCGAGGCCGAGCAGGTTGATGAGGTACTCGGCACGCTGCAGGCGATTGGGTCCCACGCGGCGCGCGTTCCACACGGCGCCTGCGACCGCCAAGGCGGCCACGATGACGGCGAACGCCACCATGCCCCAGGTCGCATCGCCTAGCTGTAGTTCCTCGGGAGGTTGTGAACGCGTGAGCGGATAGCGAAGACCTCCGGGACGATGTGAGTTACCAAGCACACGTCATCACCGGAGGTCTTCGTGACTCACGCTAACGCCC
>NZ_JAAVCB010000110.1:0-15024 GCF_014802555.1 Clavibacter sp.
CGGGCCGACGCGCTTGACCCCTTCATCGAGCACTACAACACTGAACGAATCCACTCAAGCCACGGGCTCACGCCCGCGGCCCGAGTGTCACCAACGTCATGACCCAGTACAGCTAGCGCCGCCACCTCGCCACCCCCGACGGCGTGGGTCTGCGCGCCGACGGCCGCCTCGAGCTCGCCGAGATCAAGACCACCGCGAAGCCGTGGCGCAGCATCCCGCGCAACTACCTGCGGCAGATCTGGTGGCAGCAGTACGTGCTCGGCGCCGAGCGCTCGCTCATCGTCTGGGAGCAGCACGTGGACTTCGTGCCCGTGCACGAGATCCCGAAGTGGAAGTGGATCGACCGGGACGAGGCCGAGATCGCCGCGCTGGTGGCGCGCGCGAACGACCTCATCGCGCTCATCGTGCGCATGGCGAACGCGCCGGCGGGAGCCCGCGGCCTGGCCTGAGCCGCCGACCCGGTCCTGCGCGCCCGCCATCCCCGGGTGCCCTCCCGCATTCTTCTCGCCCGGGGAACACCGCGGAAACACGCCCGACTCACGCGGCGACTTCACTGGACGAGCGGGGGCGCGATGGGATCCACCATGCCGCCGCCTTCCGGGGAGGGGTCGCACGATGAGCCAGGTCGTCCAGTCGAGAGCCGTCGTCGCCGCCGAGGCCGAGCGGGATCGGGCGGCTGCGGCGATCGCCCTCGCCCCGCACGGGGAGACCATGCGCGCCGTCGTCGTCGCGGAGACCGGCGGACCCGACGTGCTGCACCTCGCGGACGTACCGGTGCCGCACCGCCTCGACTCGGAGGTGCTGGTGAAGGTCGTCGCCGCGGGCGTGAACCCCATCGACCTGCGGCTGCGGGCGGGCGAGTCCGGCGGGCCGACCCTCGGCGCGCTCCCGGCGGTGCTCGGCCGCGACTTCAGCGGCGTCGTCGTCGAGTCGCCCTACGAGGACCACGCGCTGCATCCGGGCGACGAGGTGTTCGGCCTCGCGATGGTGCCGCGGATGCCCGGCAGCTACGCCCCCTACATCGCCGTCCCGAGCGTGAGCCTCGCCCGCAAGCCCGCGCGCCTCTCGCACGTCGAGGCGGCGGCGACGCCCGTGAGCGCCCTCACCGCGTGGGGCATGGTCGTCGACATCGGCCGGGCGCACGAGGGACAGGTCGTCCTGATCCACGCGGGAGCCGGGGGCGTCGGCCACTTCGCGGTGCAGTTCGCGCGCCACTTCGGGGCACGGGTCGTCGCGACGGGCTCGCCCCGCAACGTCGACTGGCTGGCGGAGCTCGGCGCCGACGAGGTCATCGACCGCACGCAGGTGCGCTTCGAGGACGTGCTCGAGGACGTGGACGTGGTGATCGACCTGGTCGGCAACTGCACGGACGACACCGGCACCCGCTCGCTGCAGGTCCTCCGCCGTGACGGCCTCCTGGTCAGCGCGCCGGTCCGCGGCTGGCCGACCCTCGTGCAGGACGCCGCCGCCGTGGGCGTGCGCGCCACCCACTACGAGGTCGCGCCCGACGGGCAGAAGCTCGCGGTGATCTCGCGGCTGCTGGAGTCCGGGGACATCAAGGTCTACGTCGACGAGGTCTTCGACCTGGAGGACGCCGCCGAGGCGCACCGCCACATGGAGAGCGGGCACGCACGCGGCAAGGTCGTCCTCAACGTGTCGCGGGGCTGATCCACGCCCCGCTACTCTCCGGCGGTCGCGGCCAGCGCCTGCTCCATCACATGGTCCGTCTCGACCGCATCCGACAGTCGGAACGACCGCGTCCCCACGATGCGGAACCCGCTGCGCTCGTAGAACCGGATGGCACGCGAGTTGTGCTCGTTCACGCCCAGCCAGATCCCGGCCTCGCCGTCGAGCCCCCGCTCCCCCGCGAGCTCGCGCGCGACGCGCAGCGTCTCCGCCATGAGCGGCCGCGCGACGCCGACCCCGTGCGACCCCGCCTCGACGTACACCTTGCTCAGCTCGACCTCCGGCCGCAGCCGCAGCACGCCGGCCACGTCGGCGTCGGCGGGCGGGGCGGCGACGACCATCGTGTACCCGACCATCTCCCCGCCGACCTCGGCGAGCACCACCCGGTGCGCCGGATCCGCCAGGTGCGCCCGGAAGCGCGCGGGCGAGAGCACGGTGCGGATGTGCTCCGCGATCGCCTCCGCCGTGGTCGTCGGCGGGCACGCGAGCGCGAACGTGCGGGCGGCGAGGGCGGCGACCGCGTCGGCGTCGGCGGGAACGGCCACGCGGAAGGACGGGACGGCAGGAGTGACGGCGGGATCCGGGATGCTCACCCTCGAGAGCCTAGGCAGCCGCGCGGCCCGGGAATGACGGAAGGGCCCGCCGGAGCGGGCCCTTCCTGTGCTGCATGTCGTGCGTGCGCTCGCGCGCGATGGGGCTAGATGGAGTTGACGTCCACCGGGATGCCGGGGCCGAAGGTCGTGGAGACCGTGGCCTTCTGCACGTAGCGGCCCTTCGAGGAGGACGGCTTGAGGCGGACGATCTCCTCGAGCGCGGCGCCGACGTTCTCCGAGAGCTGCTCGGGCGAGAAGCTCGCCTTGCCGACCACGAAGTGGACGTTCGCGTGCTTGTCGACGCGGAACTCGATCTTGCCGCCCTTGATGTCGGACACCGCGCGCGCGACGTCCGGGGTGACCGTGCCGGTCTTCGGGTTGGGCATGAGGCCACGCGGGCCGAGCACCTTGCCGAGACGACCGACCTTGCCCATGAGCTCGGGCGTCGAGACGGCGGAGTCGAACGACGTGTAGCCGCCCGCCACCTTCTCGATGAGCTCGTCGCCGCCGACCTCGTCGGCGCCCGCGGCGATGGCCGCCTCGGCCGCGGGGCCCGTCGCGAAGACGATGACGCGGGCGGTCTTGCCGGTACCGTGAGGAAGGATGACGGTGCCGCGGACCATCTGGTCTGCCTTGCGGGGGTCGACGCCGAGCTTGAGCGCGACCTCGACGGTGCTGTCGAACTTGCTGGAACCGGTCTCGCGCGCGAGCTCGACGGCCTCCGAGGCGGTGTACGCCTTCGTGAGGTCGATCTTCTCGGCTGCGGCCCGGTAGGCCTTTGACTTCGCCATTCGTGTCTCCTGATTCGAGAGTGCGGTTGATGTGAGCCTGGCCGGCTCTCCCGCGTGATGCTGGAGCGGATCCCGGACGGGACCGCTGAGTGGTGGAGGCTAGGCCTCGACCGTGATGCCCATGGAGCGGGCGGTGCCGGCGATGATCTTCGCCGCGGCGTCGATGTCGTTGGCGTTGAGGTCGGCCTGCTTCTGCTCGGCGATCTCGCGGACCTGGTCCATCGTGAGCTTCGCGACCTTGACCGTGTGCGGCGTGCCCGAGCCCTTGGCGACTCCGGCGGCCTTCTTGATGAGCTCTGCGGCCGGGGGCGTCTTGAGGATGAACGTGAACGTCCGGTCCTCGTAGACGGTGATCTCGACGGGGATGACGTTGCCGCGCTGCGACTCCGTCTGGGCGTTGTACGCCTTGCAGAACTCCATGATGTTGACGCCGTGCTGTCCCAGCGCCGGCCCGATGGGCGGTGCGGGGTTGGCGGCGCCGGCCTTGATCTGCAGCTTGATCAGACCCGTGACCTTCTTCTTCGGTGCCATTTCTCTTCCTTCTTCTTGATTGCTAGATCGAGCGGGCCGCGCGGCCCGACCGCCTAGAGCTTGGTGACCTGGTCGAAGCTGAGCTCGACCGGGGTCTCGCGCTCGAACAGGGAGACGAGCACCGTGAGCTTGCCGCTCTCGGGCTTGATCTCGCTGATGGAGCCGGGGAGGCCCGCGAACGAGCCCTCCTTGATCGTGATGGTCTCGCCGATCTCGAAGTCGACCTCGGCGGCGACGACGCGCTGCGCCTGGCCGCCCTTGGTGGGCTGGCCCTTGACCTGCGCCACCTCCTTGATCTCGACGAGGCTCTTCAGCATGGAGAAGGCCTCCTCGAAGCGGAGGGGCGTGGGGTTGTGGGCGTTGCCCACGAAGCCCGTGACGCCGGGGGTGTGGCGGACGACCGACCAGCTGTCCTCGTTGAGGGCCATGCGCACCAGCACGTAGCCGGGGATGCGCACGCGGTTGACCATCTTGCGCTGGCCGTTCTTGATCTCGACGACGTCCTCCATCGGGACCTCGATCTGGTAGATGTCGTCCTCCATGTTGAGCGACACCATGCGGTTCTCGATGTTGCTCTTCACGCGGCGCTCGAAGCCCGCGTAGGAGTGGATGACGTACCACTTGCCCGGCTTGGAGCGGAGCTCCTTGCGGAACTCCTCGTAGGGGTCGACCTCGGCGGCGTCCTCGGCGGACGCGTCCTCGTCGGGCACCAGGTCGGCCTCAGCCTCGGCGATGTCGTCCGCGGTGGCGGGCGTGACGTCGGCGGGCTCGAGAGCCTCCTCGGCTGCCTCCTCCTCCGCCTCGTCGTCGGTCGCTTCGACGGCGGCCTCGGCCTCGTCGGGCGAGTCGATGTCGAGCGCGTCCTCGACGATGGCGTCGGCCTCGGGGTCGTCGACGGACTCCATCGCGTCGAGCGCGGCCGTCAGGTCGGTCTCGACCGAGTCGCCCTCGACGTGCAGGGCGGTGTGCTCCGCCGCGTCCGAGCTCTCCTCGGAGGACTCGATGGAGTGGCCCTCCTGGACCGCGTCCACCTCGGAGGACTGCTCCGCCGCGGGGGCGAGGTCGACGTCGTCGCGCTTGCTCTCAGCCAATGGATCTACTTCCCTCGTTCTTCGTCGTGCGTTGCCGTTCCGTGCCGTGCTTGTGCCGCGCCGGGCCGCGCGGACGCGGGACCCGTCGGGATCCCGGCCGCCGCCGTGCCGCGCCGCGCGCAGGCACCGTGGTCAGCCCGCGATGCGCGCGCCTCCCGGACGACCCTCTCGGGCCGCCTGCGGTGCTAGGCCCCGTTGCCGAACACCACGATGGCGAGGTACCCGAACAGCTGATCGAGGAGCGAGACGATCACCATCATGACGATGACGAAGGCCAGCACCACTCCCGTGAACGTCAACAGCTCCTTGCGGGTGGGGGTGACCACCTTCTTGAGCTCCTGCACGACCTGCTTGATGAAGAGCACCAGCCGGGCGAAGGGGTTGCGTCGTGCGTCCCGCTGCTCGCGAGCCTGCGCGACGATCTCCTCGCTCGGCTCGTCGACGATCTTCCGCGCCACGCGTGGGTCCCTTCCTGCATTGCTCGGCTTTCGCCCGGAGTTCGGGCGAGCCGCGATGTCACGCGCCCGGGGACCCGTTCCATCTAGCAGGGCGGACAGGACTCGAACCTGCAACCTGCGGTTTTGGAGACCGCTGCTCTACCAATTGAGCCACCACCCTCTGCGTCGTCACCCGCCTGCCCTCAAGCACCACGACCGTGCGAGCACGGACGGAAGAAGGCGCGGAAGAGCGTGGAGGAGATACCGACGCGGACGAGTGTACCAGCATCCGCGGGCACCCGGTCGGGCCGGTCGTCCGGCCATCGCCCCACCCGCGTGGTGCCCCGCCCGCATCCCTATGCTCATGGGCATGGCCGAACCGCAGAGCACCGTCCCCCTCAGCCGCGTCTCCACCCGCATCGGATCCATCGCCGAGTCCGCGACCCTCAAGGTCGACGGCAAGGCCAAGGCCCTGCAGGCCGCCGGACGCCCCGTCATCAGCTTCGCCGCGGGCGAGCCTGACTTCCCGACGCCCGACTACGTGGTCGAGGCCGCGGTCGAGGCCGCGCGGGATCCCCGCAACCACCGCTACACCGCGGCAGCGGGACTGCCCGACCTCCGCGAGGCGATCGCCGAGAAGACGCGCGTCTCGTCCGGGCTGGATGTGGGGATCGACCGCATCATCGTCACGAACGGCGGCAAGCAGGCCGTCTACCAGGCGTTCCAGACGCTGCTCGACGACGGCGACGAGGTCCTCGTGCCGACGCCGTACTGGACCACTTACCCCGAGGCCATCCGTCTCGCGGGCGGCGTGCCCGTCGACGTCTTCGCGGGCGCCGACCAGGGCTACCTCGTGACCGTCGAGCAGCTCGAGGCCGCGTGGACCCCGCGCACCAAGGTGCTGCTCTTCGTCTCGCCGTCGAACCCCACCGGCGCCGTCCACTCGCGGGAGCAGACCCGCGAGATCGGCGAGTGGGCGGAATCGAAGGGCCTCTGGGTCATCAGCGACGAGATCTACCAGGACCTCGTCTACGACGGAGCCGAGGCCGCGAGCATCGTCGACGTCGTGCCGGCCCTGGCCGACCGCACGATCCTCGTCAACGGCGTCGCCAAGACCTACGCGATGACCGGCTGGCGCGTGGGATGGATGGTCGGCCCCGCCGACGCCATCAAGGCCGCGGGCAACCTCCAGTCGCACCTGTCCTCGAACGTCTCGAACCTGTCGCAGCGCGCGGCCATCGCCGCGCTCCGCGGTCCGCGCGACACCGTCGACCGGATGCGCGAGGCCTTCGACCGCCGTCGCCGCACGATCGTCGCCGAGCTCGACGCCATCCCCGGCTTCGTCACGCCCACCCCGCAGGGCGCCTTCTACGTCTACCCCGACGTCACGGGCCTCTTCGGCCGCGACATCGACGGCGTCACGCCGACCACCTCCCTCGAGGTCGCCGACGTGCTGCTCGAGAAGGCCGAGGTCGCCGCGGTGCCCGGCGAGGCGTTCGGCCCGAGCGGGTTCCTGCGCTTCAGCTACGCGCTCGGCGACGACGCGCTGCTCGAGGGCGTGCGCCGGATCCGCGACCTGCTGGCCTGACCCGAGGCCGGGCCCCAGCGGTCGACCCGCGGCGCGCCCGAGGTAGTGCGTTCCCGCGCGGGAAACACACCGTCCGGTGGAAGCCGCGGAGACACGTCCGACAAATCAGCCGTTCTAGCGGGTCGAGGTCTTCAGGCTGACTTCGGCATAGGCGTGAGACACACTCGCATCCAGATGGACCGCCAGAGCCGACGCTGTGATCATCCATGATCGCCGTCGGCTTTCCTGACGAGCACGATCACCTGTGCACACTGCGGTCGAAGCGGCGCCGATAGGCCTGCCTCAGAGGATGATACGGCGGGCGGGCCCGGTGGCCCGCGAATCCTGAGCCGGTGGGCTCCAGGCAAGCGTGATTCTCACGAGCAAGGTCCCGGCCTCGGCGACACGCTCCTGAGGCCCACCGCCCCCGGCCTTACCCACACGGCGCACACCCGCGTCCCACCCTGTGCAGTTCACGCGCAGCACAGGCGTGGTGCGCGATACGTTGCCGCCAACGCCAGTCATCGACAGGCGACTTATGGCGAGGACGAACGCGCACAACACCTCGCTCCACGGATCGACGTCGATCCGGCCCGCGACACCGGGAGGGCCTTCCCAGAAACGGGCACCACAGGACCACCGCATCCGTCCATGCGCCCCAGGCGAAGCATCGAAGGGTCTCCACCCCGTCCGCCCCAAGACGCCGTCCCTTCGCGAAATTGCACGTGAACGGCTACATAGGCGCGCACCTCTAGGCCCATGCCTTGCCGATCGGCGCCGGAATCAAGCCACGTCAATAGGCAACGCTTCGTCGTCGCGCCCGGGTCTCATGTCTCGCACACAACGAAGAATCAAGCTTTAGCCAATCAATTCGCGAACCAAGCGAAGAAGGTTGATTATGAAACATGTCCGCATCCTCCCATCAGTAAAATTGCCGCTAGGCGCGATTGGAGTTTCCCTGCTTCTTGTCTTGGCATCTGCACTGCCCGCCTATGCCGTCAGCGCATCCTCGTCGGCTCGCACAGCCAAATCCAGCCCGACTGCGGCTGAAGTTCAGGACTACGCGCTAAAGACCCAGACGGAACAGGATGCCTGGAAAGACCTGGCTTAGCCCGAAGCCCAGGACCTCGAGGCTGCTTACGACCGAGCCGGAATCCACAGCCAAAGCGGACTCGCTTTCTCTGTCGAGAGTGCGACAGCATGGCGGGTCGCTTCTGATCTTCGAATACTCCGCATTCCGGTCATTGCAGGCCAAGGCGTCGAGCAACAGACGAGCATCACCGCCTTCTTCGATGACGCGGGGAAGCTCCTCGACACGACTGAATTCATGTTCAAGGCCACTTCGCCGACCTCAGGGACGGTTCACGTCTGGGTCGGAGACAAGACCTTACTGAACCAACAAGTGAGCGCTCCGGAGGACCGCGTCTCTGTGCCGCTGGCTTCGCAGGGTGGGGCGATCTCGCCCATGGACTATCAGAGAGGGGATTGGTGGGGTAACTTCAATGAGTGCCTCTCTAACGCCGGCATCGCCGCGTGGGTGATCACTGGTATCAGCATCGCTTGTGCTGCTATCTGCGTAGTAACGTTCGGAGCAGGGTGCCTCGTCTGCCTCGGGGCCGCATCGGCAGGCTTCAGTGGCACGGTAACGTTCTGCATCGGCATGGCGAACCACTACAGCTGAGGAGACGTGAGTATGAATACAAGCACGAGAGCACCCAAGTCGATTGCCACCGTCGCTGTGCTGCTAGCGATCCCCGGCTTGATCATGAGCCAAATCGCGCCATTCAGCAGCTATGCCTCGATATTGTGGCTCGCCTCGGGCATATTCCTGGCAATCGCATTGATAAGCGCGATCCGCATGTTCCGCACCTCCAAGGGGAAATAATGCGGCGAGGGGCCCAACTCGCCAGGTAAGGCGGGTGGGCCTCTCTATGTGCGAGGGCGTGCACCGGATCCGCGACCTGCTGGCCTGATCCGCCGCCCGGCCCGTGCCGCCCGGCCCGCTCCTAGAGGGAGAGGCCGACGAGCACGGGCTCGGGCTGCAGGATCACGCCGTGCTCGCTCATCACGCGGCCCTGCACGTAGCGCGCGAGGGCGGCGACGTCCTCGGCGGTCGCGGTGCCGCGGTTGGTGAGGGCGAGCGTGTGCTTGGAGGAGACGGCCGCACCGGATCCCGGCAGCCGGAAGCCGCGGTGCACGCCCGAGTGCTCGATGAGCCACGCGGCGCTGAGCTTCACGGCAGCCGGCTCGCGGCGGCGACGCGCGGCCGCCTCGCGCTCGATGGCCTCGGCCACCTCCCACTGGTCGCCGAGCGGCACGACGAGGTCCCGGAGCGGATCCTCCTGCGGCCAGCGCGGGGCATCGGCCGGGAGCGTGCGGGCGAACGCGGCGCTGACGATGGGGTTCGTGAAGAAGGAGCCGGCGCTCCAGGTGTCGGGATCCGCGTCGTCGAGCACCATGCCCTTGGACGCGCGGAGGGCGAGCACGGTCTCGCGCACGCGGGCTACGGGCACGCGGTCGCCGAGCTCCACGCCGAGCGCGCCGGCGAGCTGCGGGTAGGCGACGGGCAGGCCGAGCGCGTCGGGTCCTTCCCCGCGGGTGAGCGCGAAGTCCACCGAGAGCACGACGCCCACGCGCCCGCGCTTGAGCGCGGAGGTGCGGTAGCCGAGGCCGAGGTCGGCGGCGCCCAGGCGCTCCACCTCGCCCGTCTCGTAGTCGAGGAAGTCGACGCCCTCGAGGACGTCGGCCACCTCCTGGCCGTACGCGCCGATGTTCTGCACGGGCGAGGTGCCGGTGGATCCGGGGATCCCCGAGAGCGCCTCGAGCCCGGCCAGGCCGTCAGCCACCGTGCGGGCGACGAGCGCGTCCCACGGCTCGCCGGCCTGCACGCGCACGAGGACGGTGCCGTCGGCCCGCTCCTCGCCGATCTCGACGCCGCGGGTCGCGATGCGGATGACCGTGCCGGCGACCCCCTCGTCCGAGATGAGGGAGTTGGATCCGCCGCCGAGCACCATCCAGTCCTCGCCGACGGCCCACAGGCCGAGGAGCGTGTCGACGAGCTCGTCGCGCTCGCTCACGGTCACGAGCTCCTCGGCCGGACCCCCGACGCGCAGCGTCGTGAGGTCGGCGAGCGGGGCGTCGCGGTGCGTCTCGATCGTCACGGGGCCCTACGCCAGCCGGACCTGCGCCTGCGCGCGGCCGAGGACGGTCTTCCCGTCGACGGAGACGGCGATGTCGATGCGCACGGTCCCCGCCTCGGCGTCGATCGCGCCGATCTTGGCGACGACCGTCAGGTCCTGGCCGTCGGCGGGATCCACGACCACGGGCCGCGTGAACCGCACGCCGTAGGAGACGACGCGCGACGGATCGCCCGCCCAGTCCGCCACGGGCTGCACGGCCTGGCCCATCGTGAGCATGCCGTGGGCGAGCACGCCCGGCAGCCCGACCGACGCGGCCACGTCGTCGCGGTAGTGGATGGGGTTGAAGTCGCCCGACGCGCCCGCGTAGCGGACGAGGGAGTCGCGCGTGAGGTGCACGGAGCGCTCGGCCACGACGTCGCCCACCGCGAGGTCGGCGATGTCCGGCACTGCCACGGCGCTCACGCGTCGTCCCCGCGGACCACGAGGGTGGAGACGGCCGTGACGACGTGCGCGCCGGATGCGTCGACCATGGCGGACTCGGCGGTCACCATCGCGTTGCCGCCGAGCGTGGCGACCTTGGTGACGGTGAGCGTGGCGGTCAGCTCGTCGCCCGCGACCACGGGCCGCGAGTAGGTGAAGGCCTGCTCGCCGTGGACGACGCGGCTGAAGTCGATGCCGGCGTCGGGCTCGGCCAGAAGCTGCGCGAGCGTCGCCTCCTGCACCACGACGGGGAACGTGCTCGGCGCGACCACATCGGCGTGGCCGGCGGCGCGCGCCGCCTCGGGGTCGAGGTGGACGGGGTGGGTGGCGCCGACGGCGCGGGCGAACTCGCGCACCTTCTCGCGTCCCACCAGGTACGGGGCGGCGGCGGGGAGCACGCGACCCTGGAGCTCTGGATTCACTGGCACCGGACGATCCTACGCGGCGGGTGCGCGAGCGCCCCGGCGCGGGGCCTTCCCCGGGTACGCGAGAGCCCCGGCCCCCACTTCTCGTGGGGACCGGGGCCCTCGTCGCGATTCCGCTGCTGCGGCGTCAGCTGCCTACTGGCAGGAGTCGCACTGCAGGAGCTCCATGGGGTCGACGGGGATCGCGTAGCCGCCGACGGTGTCGTTGTTGTCGTAGTCCATGGGTGCCTCCCGTTGTGTCTGGTCGGGAACCGCCGGTGCGGTTCCTCAGGTCTCGTGGCTCTCGCCCCGATGGCCTCCGGATCCGCGTCTTCGCGAGGATCCGGGTTGCTCGGCCACCCGGTGGGGCGGTGAGGTTCTCCACTATATAACCCGAACTACAGACCTGTCATTCCACTACATCTAGTGGTTCGGCGTGTCGCGGCGCCTTCCGCGTCGTCATGCGGATCCGGGCCGACGGAGCGGATCCGGCGCCCATGCCGACCCGGCGTGTCGCCCCCCGGAGGGCCCGCGACGGCCCGCGAGGACGGGCCCGGGGATGCGCGAGGGCCGCCGCGAACGCGTCGCGGCGGCCCTCGTGCGCACGGTGCGCGGAGTGCGGATCAGGCGCCGCCCTCGCGCGCCTCCTTCTCCTCCTCGGACTCGCTGGCGGTGTAGTCGCCGCCGGCGGGTGCCTCGCGGCGCTCCTCGTCGTGCGCGTCGGGGACGGGGTTGCCCTGGGTCTTGTAGAGCACGTCGTCGTGCTCGGCGCCCGAGGCGTGGTCGGGGTGGTCGGGGGATTCGTGGTGGGTCATGCCCGGAGGCTACGCCGTGGGTGCTGGCGCCGGAAGGGCAGCGGCCACGGGAGGACACGCGGCCGGCGGGCGCACCAGAGCCGGGCAGAGACCCCGCGTCAGGGCGGCGGCCCCGCACGAGGGCAGAGGAAAGGCCCCGGAACCTGGCGAGAGGTGTCCGGGGCCTATCGAGGAGGACGGATCCGAATGAGGATCCGCGCTTCCGTAGCGGGAGCGGGACTTGAACCCGCGACACCACGATTATGAGCCGTGTGCTCTAACCACCTGAGCTACCCCGCCATGACCCTCGCGGTCGGCCGCGGCCGCCTGAGGGATCGAGCCCCCAGTGAGGATTGAACTCACTACCTCTTCCTTACCAAGGAAGTGCTCTACCAATGAGCTATGGGGGCGTGCCCGGGCGCGTCGGAGACGCGCTGGAACCATACGACGATAGCAGGTCCGGGACCGCCCACGAGACGCGTGACGGCCCCGGACCGGGGCACGGCCGGCCGGCCTCCCGCGGATCAGACCGCGGAGAGGTCCCGGATCTCGTCGGCCGTCAGCTCGAGGTCGACGGAGGCGAGGAGGTCGGGCAGCTGCGTGAGGTCGCGCGCGCTCGCGATCGGCGCGGTGACCGACGGCTGGGCCCGGAGCCACGCGAGCGAGACCGTGGTGACGGAGACGCCGTGCGCATCGGCGACCCGGTCCAGCACCTCGAGCAGGGCGCGGCCGTGGTCGTCGTAGTACTTGGAGGCCGCGCCCGCGCGCGGGCTGTCGACGTCCGCGCCGCGGTACTTGCCCGTGAGGAAGCCGCTCGCGAGGCTCGAGTAAGGGGCGGACGCGATGCCCTCGCGGATCAGCAGGTCGACGAGCTCACCCTCGTAGTCGTCCCGGGCGACGAGGTTGTAGCGGTTCTGGAGGACCTCGAAGCGGGCGATGCCCTCGCGGGCAGAGACGTCGAGCGCGGCCTGCAGGCGCTCGGCCGTGAAGTTGGACGCGCCGATCGCGCGGACCTTGCCCTCGGCGACGAGCTCGGCGAGCGCCGTGACGGTCTCCTCGATCGGGGTGTCCTGGTCGTCGACGTGCGCGTAGTAGAGGTCGATCGCGTCGACGCCGAGCCGACGAAGGCTGGCCTCGACGCCGCGGCGGACGCTGTCGCGCGACGTGCCCTTCGCGGCCTCGTGCGCGCCGACCTTGGTGGCGATGACGAGGTCGTCGGGGCGACCGCGCGAGGCGAGCCAGCGGCCGATGATCTCCTCGGACTCGCCGCCGGAGTTGCCGGGCTTCCACGCGGAGTACACGTCGGCTGTGTCGATGAAGTTGCCGCCGGCGGCGGTGTACGCGTCGAGGAGCTGGAACGAGGTGGCCTCGTCGGCGGTCCAGCCGAAGACGTTGCCGCCGAAGGACAGGGGCAGCACCTCCAGTCCGCTGGATCCGAGGGGCACGCGTGCGGGGTCCGTCATTGCTGATCTCCTTCGTCCGGTGATGGGGGCGGCGGCCGCCCCCTCCTCCAGCGCGCACCGGGGCCCGGCTATTCCGCCCATGGCCGCATCCAGCGTCCCGCGCCGTGGCCGCCCGTGCGCTCGGCGGGAGCGCGCGGGGGCCGTCGCCTAGGCTCGATGCATGACTCCGCCCTCCCCCACAGCCCCCTCCCCGGCTGCCCGGGACGACATCTCGACCCACCCCGACAGCACCCCGCAGCACGGCACCGGATCCGAGTGGTGGCGCACCGCCGTCATCTACCAGATCTACCCGCGCTCGTTCGCCGACTCCGACGGCGACGGCATCGGCGACCTCCCCGGGATCACCGAGCGGCTCCCCGCGCTCCGCGAGCTCGGCGTCGACGCCGTCTGGCTCTCCCCCTTCTACCTCTCCCCGCAGAACGACGCGGGCTACGACGTCGCCGACTACTGCGACGTGGATCCGCTGTTCGGCACCCTCGACGACTTCGACCGGCTGCAGCGCCGCGCGCACGAGCTGGGCCTCCGGGTCATCGTCGACATCGTCCCGAACCACACCTCCTCCGCGCACCGCTGGTTCCAGGAGGCGATCGCCACGCCCGTCGGCAGCGAGGAGCGCGCCCGCTACATGCTCCGCGACGGGAAGGGCGCAGACGGCGAGCTGCCCCCGAACAACTGGGAGTCGATCTTCGGCGGCCCCGCGTGGACCCGCCTCACCGAGCCCGACGGCACGCCCGGCCAGTGGTACCTGCACCTGTTCGACTCGTCGCAGCCCGACCTCGACTGGACGAACCCGTGGGTGCGCGAGCGCTTCCGCGAGATCCTCCGATTCTGGCTCGACCGGGGCGTCGACGGCTTCCGCGTGGACGTCGCGCACGGCATGGTCAAGGCGCCCGGCCTCCCCGACTACACGCCGCCCGAGGGCCAGGGCAGCATGGGCGGCGCCGGCGGCGTGGACGACCAGCCCGCTCCCCCGCCGCCGTACTTCGCGCAGGAGGGCGTGCACGAGATCTACCGTGAGTGGCGCGAGATCTTCGACTCCTACGAAGGCGACCGCGCGATGGTCGCCGAGGCGTGGGTCGAGCCGCTCGCGAAGCTCGCCGACTGGGTGCGCCCCGATGAGATGCACCAGGCCTTCAACTTCAGCTACCTCGAGACGCCGTGGGACGCCGCCGCGCTCCGCCGGACGATCGACGCGTCGCTCGCGACGTTCTCCTCCGTGGGCGCGCCGAGCACGTGGGTGCTCTCCAACCACGACGTGGTGCGACACGCCAGCCGGCTCGCGCTCTCGGGCGAGAACCCGCAGGGCGTGGGCATCGGGCCGGAGTCGACCGTGACCGTCGACGAGGAGCTGGGCCTCCGCCGCGCCCGCGCCGCGAGCGCGCTCATGCTGGCGCTCCCCGGCAGCGCCTACATCTACCAGGGCGAGGAGCTCGGGCTGCCCGAGGACACCCGGCTGCCGGACTCCGCGCGCCAGGATCCGACGTTCCACCGCACCGCGGGCGAGCGCTACGGGCGCGACGGCTGCCGGGTGCCGATCCCGTGGGAGGCCGGGAAGCCGTCGTACGGCTTCAGCGACGGCGACGCCAGCTGGCTGCCGCAGCCCGACGACTGGGACCGCTTCGCGCGCGACACCGAGCAGGCGGATCCCGCGTCCACCCTCTCCCTCTACACGGAGGCGCTGCTGCTGCGTCGCGAGCACGGCCTCGCGCTGGGCGCGCTGGAGTGGATCGCGGCGGAGGGCGACGACGTGATCGCGTTCGAGAGCGCGGGCGTCACCGTGATCGCGAACCTCGGCGAGTCCGCCGTTCCGCTGCCCGAGGGCCGCGTGCTGCTCGCGAGCCGGCCGCTCGACGGCGACGCCGTGCCGTCGGACACGACCGTGTGGCTGATCCGCGAGTAGCCCCGTCCCGGACGCCACGACGCCCCCTCGCCTTGGCGGATTCTCGTGGTCGTCGCAACACCTGATGATTTAGATGGTTGTCAGTAGAGCACGCATTCGCTCGGCTGGGGTGTCCCAGTCGAGCGTTTTGCGTGGTCGGCCGTTGAG
>NZ_JAAVCB010000111.1:0-5283 GCF_014802555.1 Clavibacter sp.
CAGCCGCTGCCGCCGCCGCGAACGCCGGCGCGCGCCCGCCGGCCAACGCGCCCCGCCCGCCGTCCTCGGGCGGCCAGCCCTCGTCGTCCGGCTGGACCATGCCCATCCGCAGCTACGGCTCCTACCAGTCGTACGGGATGCGCCTGCACCCGATCCTCGGCTACTGGCGCCTGCACGCGGGCGACGACTTCGGCGCCGGCTGCGGCACCCCCATCTACGCGACGGCGGCCGGCACGGTGCAGTTCGCGGGCGGGTCCAGCGGCTTCGGCAACGCCATCACCCTGAACCACGGCGGCGGCGTCACGAGCGTCTACGGTCACATGTACTCGTACGGCGTCATGGTCCGCACGGGCCAGACCGTTCAGGCGGGCCAGCAGATCGGCGCGGTCGGCAGCGCCGGGCTCAGCACCGGCTGCCACCTGCACTTCGAGATCCGGCAGGGCGGCGTCGCCACCTCGCCCATGCCGTTCCTCCGCAATCGCGGCGTCTGACCCTCCGAGTACGCTGAGCGCGTCGATGACCGGGGGGTGCGACGCATGACGGGACGCATCAGGCGGTTCGCGCAAGCCGTGGCCCGGCCGGCGATCTTCGCGCAGTACGTCGCCCTGCGCACCGGCCTCCAGGGCACGGTCTTCCCGCGCGACGCGGCGTCCGGCGTCGTGCCGGGCGACGACCCGCACCGCGTGCTCGTCATCGGCGAGGCCACGGCCGTCGGGATGGGCGTCCTCTCGCACGAGCTCGGCATGGCCGGCCACTTCTCCCGCCAGCTTGCCCGACGCACCGGCCGCGGCGTCGAGTGGACCACGCGTCCGTTCTCCGACCTCACGATCCACACGGCCGCGGGCACCGTCCGGGACCGGGCGCTCCTCGAGGGCGTCGACGTGGTGCTCCTCATGGTGGGCGTCGGCGACAGCATCCGCCTGACGCCGCAGCGCGCCTGGCGGAGGCTGCTCTGCGCGGCCATCACCGACCTGGCGGAGGGGCTGCCGGAGGGCGCGCGCGTGCTCATCCCCGAGGTCCCGCCGCTGAACGAGAGCGTCGGGATCCCCGCGGCCTGGCGCGCGGTCGCCGCCCGGCACGCGCGGCTGCTCAACCGCGTCACGGCCGAGATCGTCGCGTCCCGCGCGGCCGTCGTCGCCGTCCCGTTCCCCGGCGAGAGCGTCATGGACCTGGGCGATCCGGATGCGGCCCAGGCGTCCCGCGTCTACGCGTCGTGGTCCCGCGCGTTCGTCCAGCGGATGCTCGGGCCGTCCCGAACTGCCGAGTAGTGACCTGCGGTTGAACGTTCCCTGTGCATTCCTCGGGTGCCGGATTCCCCGTGGGGGCCCGGCGTAGCGTCGGAGACGTGCCCGCGCCGGTGTCCACACCGGAGCCCGGGCTCCCGGATCGCACGAGGATCCGACCCCACGCACCGAATCCGAACGAGGAGAAGCAATGCCCAGAGTGATCGAGACCGTCGACGTCAACGTCCCCGTCAGCACCGCCTACAACCAGTGGACCCAGTTCGAGTCGTTCCCGAACTTCCTCAGCTATGTGGAGTCGATCACGCAGGTCACCGACACGCTCACCGAGTGGAAGGTGAAGATCGGCGGCATCGAGCGCACCTTCGAGGCCAACATCACCGAGCAGCACCCCGACGAGCGCGTCGCCTGGAACTCCACGGGCGGCGACGAGGACCATGCCGGCGTCGTCACGTTCCACAAGCTCAGCGACACCGAGACCCGCGTCACCGTCCAGCTCGACTGGGAGGCGAAGGGCCTCGTGGAGAAGGTCGGCGCCGCGATCGGCGTGGACGACCACGTCATCAAGGCGGACCTCAAGAACTTCAAGGAGTTCATCGAGAAGCGCGGCACCGAGGACGGCGCCTGGCGCGGCGACGTCCAGGCCTGATCATGGACACCTCCGAGATCGTCTGGAACCAGGAGGCGCGCGACAAGATCCTCACGGACAGCGACCGCGTGCTCCAGGAGGCCGTGCTCACCGCGGCGAAGGAGCTCGAGGGCCAGGACTGGGAGACCGTGTATCAGCGCCTGTTCGAGCAGCTCAAGGGCCGGTTCATCGACTTCGAGCCCGGGCCGGACCTCCGCAAGTACGCCGAGGCCGTCTCCCGCGGGGAGATCCAGGGATAGCACGCGCGCACGACGGGCGGATCCGGGACGCGAGAGCGGCCCGACCCGCCCGTCGCCCTGTGTTGACGCAGCACGGTGGCGCGCGTCGGACTGGCACTGTGCGGGGGACGAGGCGACCAGCGTCTCGCAGATCGACAGGACTACCAGACCATGCGTGGACGCACCCTCATCCGCTCCCTCGCCGCAGCCGCCGTCTTCGCCGCGGCTCTCGCCGCAGGTGGCGCGACGGCAGCTTCGGCCGCCACCCCGTCCGGCGGCATCCCGACCGGCGCGACGGCCACGTCGTCGGTGGCCGCCTCGGCCCTCACCGACACGAACACGGGGAGCGAGCACATCTTCTTCGCGTTCGGGTACGGGGTGTACGCCGTGCTCGCCCCGAGTGAGCAGACGCACATCCTGAAGACCGTCGACGACCATGCGGACGATGCGGTGGCGGCCGTGTGCGCGAAGCGCGGCGACCTGTGCGCGTTCGGCACGGGCGCCGTGGCAAGCCTGGTCGCGACCATGACGAGCCCGCAGGGAACCCATGCGGTGCCCTGCCTCGCCACCGAGGACTACCGGCTGGTCCTCAAGGGCCCGGGCGCGTCGAAGTGCGTCGCCCACACCGAGAGCTGAGCGACCCTCCGCGACGGTGCCGGATCACGTCGCGTCGGCACCACCGGGAGAGCCCGGCATCCGCGAGGGTGCCGGGCCCCGTCCACGCCCCGGTTCCCTCACCTGCTGGATGCGCTGGAGCCGCGCTGCGGCGGCGCGGGGACCACACGGCCGGCACGATGAGCGCGACGGACGACGGACGGATGGACGCGGGGCAGCCGCGGGAAGCGTATGGTGCCGAGGCCGCGTCGCCGTACGGGCCCCCGGCGTGCTCCCGCCGCCCGGGTAGGGGATGCTCCTCCTGCCGCACGCGCTGCGGCCGCTGCCTCCGCACATCGACCCGGCCTGGCGGCTCGCCCGGTCGGACGGCGCGCGGCCGGGCGGATCCTCGACCAGGTCGTCTTCGGCATCGTCGGCGGCGTCTCCGCGGCGTCCTCCATCATCCCGCTGCAGGGCATGGCCCAGCAGCGGACCGACGACGTCGTGCTCGCGCGCCGCACGGGGATCGTCGCCTCCTTCGGAGGCGGGTCACCTGACGCGCAGGTCGCGACGCGCCCGGACACGCCCGGGGAGCCGACAGCCTGACCAGGCCCTGGGAGAAGGACCGGCGGAGGAATGCCGCTCCGGGCCCATCGGGTTGCCCCAGCGCGGTCCGCTCGGGCCGCTGGCCGTGCCCGACCTCCCCGACGCGATCCGTCGCGGCGTGCGCAGGCCACCCGCGAGACGAAGGACCCACCACGTGAAGCTGTTCTCCCCCGTCGCCCTCGGCGCCCTCGAGCTCCCCAACCGCGTCGCCATGGCGCCCCTGACCCGCATGCGCTCCGACGAGCACGGCGTGCCCGGCGACCTCGTCGTCGAGTACTACCGCCAGCGCGCGTCCACCGGCCTCATCGTCTCCGAGGGCGTGTTCACCAGCGAGCGCAGCAAGGCGTACCCGGGCCAGCCCGGCATCGTGACGGACGAGCAGATCGCCGGATGGCGCCGGGTCACCGACGCCGTGCACGAGGCCGGCGGCCGCATCGTCATGCAGCTCATGCACGGCGGCCGCGTCTCGCACGAGGAGATCACGGGCGGCCTGCCGCTGCTCGCGCCGAGCGCCATCGCGATCCAGGGCGAGGTGCACACGCCCACCGGCAAGGCGCCGTACCCCGTGCCGAGCGAGCCCGAGACCGACGAGGTCCCGCTCATCGTCGACGAGCTGACGGTCGCCGCGCGCAACGCGGTCGACGCCGGGTTCGACGGCGTGGAGATCCACTCGGCCAACGGCTACTTGCTGCACGAGTTCCTCTCGCCCGTCTCGAACGTGCGCACGGACGCGTACGGCGGATCGCCCGAGAACCGCGCGAAGCTCGGCATCGACGTCGCGCACGCGGTCTCCCGCGAGATCGGCGCCGAGCGCGTCGGCATCCGCATCTCGCCGTCGCACAACATCCAGGACGTGCTCGAGGAGGACCCCGCCGAGACGCGCGCCACTTACGAGGCGCTGCTCTCGGGCATCGCGCCGCTCGGCCTCGCGTACGTGAGCATCCTGCACGCGGAGCCCGCGGGCGAGCTCGTGCAGGGCCTCCGGAAGACATTCGGCGGGCCGCTCATGATCAACAGCGGCTTCGGCGTGCAGACCGAGCGCGACGAGGCGATCCAGCTGGTCGAGGAGGGCACGGCCGACGTCGTGGCCGTCGGCCGCATGGTGATCGCCAACCCCGACCTCGTCGAGCGCTGGGAGTCCGGCGCGTCCACGAACGAGCCGAACCCGGCCACGTTCTACGGCCCCGGCGCCGAGGGCTACACCGACTACCCGGCGCTCGCGAGCTGATCCGCGCCGCCTGACCGGCTCTGGCCGGCACCACCCGGGGCCGGGCTCACTCCGACGGAGCGAGCCCGGCCTCGTGCACGAGCACGGCGACCTGCACGCGGCCCTCGACGCCGAGCTTGTCGAGCACGTGCCCCACGTGGGTCTTCACGGTCGCGACGCCGAGGAAGAGGTCGGCGGCGATTCGGGCGTTCGACCACCCGCGCGCGATGGCGAGCGCCACCTCCTGCTCGCGCTCCGTCAGGGTCATGAAGCGCTCCCGCTCAGCCGTGCGGTCGGCGCGGTCGCGCTGCGCCGCCACGCCGATCACGGTGTCGAGCACCGACGGCGAGAGGATCGACCGGCCCGCAGCCACCTGCCGCACCGCCTGCACGAGGTCGACCGGCGGCGTGTCCTTGAGCAGGAATCCGCGCGCGCCCGCACGGAGCGCCCCGAGCACCAGCTCGTCGGCGTCGAAGGTCGTGAGGACGATGACCGGCAGGTCGCGGCGCCGGGCGACCTCGCGAGCGGTCGCGGTGATCCCGTCGCAGACCGGCATGCGGATGTCCATGAGCACGACGTCGGGCGCCGTGCGCGCGATGACGGCGCCGGCCGCGAGCCCGTCGGCCGCCTCGCCCACGACCTCGAGACCGTGCCCGCCGCCCAGCAGCATCGCGAGGCCCGCGCGGACGAGCGCATCGTCGTCGACGATGACGAGGCGGATCGGCGGGCCGCCCGCGGGCACGACGCCCGCGAGGCCGGCGCCGCCCG
>NZ_JAAVCB010000112.1:0-7249 GCF_014802555.1 Clavibacter sp.
GGGCGGGGCGGGGGGCGGGGCGGGGCGGGGGGACGACGGAGGCCGCCCTCCCCGAAGGGAGAGCGGCCTCGTCGTGGTGCGGTGGTGCTACTTCGAGCTGGACAGCTTCTCGCGCAGTGCGGCGAGGCTCTCGTCGTCCGCCAGCGTGCCGGCGCCCGTCGAGTCGCTCGTGAAGCCGGGGCCGGCGGACGTGATGCCCGTGTCGGCCGCCTCGGCCTCGGCTGCCGCCGCGACCTGCTTCTTGTGGGCCTCCCAGCGGGCCTGGGCTGCGGCGTACTGCTGCTCCCAGGTCTCGCGCTGCGACTCGAAGCCTTCCTTCCACTCGTTGGTCTCCGGGTCGAAGCCCTCGGGGTACTTGTAGTTCCCCTGGTCGTCGTACTCGGTGAGCATGCCGTAGAGGGCCGGGTCGAACTCGGTGCCCTCGGGGTCGACGCCGTCGTTGGCCTGCTTGAGGCTCAGCGAGATGCGGCGACGCTCGAGGTCGATGTCGATGACCTTGACGAACACCTCGTCGCCGACGGACACGACCTGCTCCGCGAGCTCGACGTGCTTGCCGGAGAGCTCCGAGATGTGCACGAGGCCCTCGATGCCCTCGGCCACGCGGACGAACGCACCGAACGGCACCAGCTTGGTGACCTTCCCGGGCGCGACCTGGCCGATGGCGTGCGTGCGGGCGAAGACCTGCCACGGGTCCTCCTGCGTCGCCTTGAGCGACAGCGAGACGCGCTCGCGGTCCAGGTCGACCTCGAGGATCTCGACGGTCACCTCCTGGCCCACCTCGACGACCTCGCTGGCGTGCTCGATGTGCTTCCAGCTGAGCTCGGAGACGTGCACGAGGCCGTCGACGCCACCCAGGTCCACGAACGCACCGAAGTTGACGATCGAGGAGACCACGCCCTTGCGGACCTGGCCCTTCTGGAGGTTGTTGAGGAACGTGCTGCGGCTCTCGGACTGCGTCTGCTCGAGGAGGGCACGGCGCGACAGGACCACGTTGTTGCGGTTCTTGTCGAGCTCGAGGATCTTCGCCTCGATCTCCTGGCCGAGGTACGGCGTGAGGTCGCGGACGCGGCGCAGCTCGATGAGCGAGGCCGGGAGGAAGCCGCGGAGGCCGATGTCCACGATGAGGCCGCCCTTGACGACCTCGATGACGGTGCCGGTGACGACGCCGTCGGACTCCTTGATCTTCTCCACGTCGCCCCACGCACGCTCGTACTGCGCGCGCTTCTTGGACAGGATCAGACGACCTTCCTTGTCCTCCTTCTGGAGAACGAGGGCCTCGACGGTGTCGCCGACCTTGACGACCTCCGTGGGATCCACGTCGTGCTTGATGGACAGCTCACGCGAGGGGATGACGCCCTCGGTCTTGTAGCCGACGTCGATCAGGACCTCGTCCCGATCGATCTTCACGACGGTGCCCTCGATGAGGTCTCCGTCGTTGAAGAACTTCAGTGTCTTCTCGACCGCGGCGAGGAAGTCCTCAGCAGATCCGATGTCGTTGATCGCGACCTGCTTGGGCGCCTTGTCGGTCGTTGCGATTGTCATGTAGTTAGTGCTCCAGGATGGGCATGAATAAGGCCGCTGGCGCGGACCCGCGCGGGTACCGGTCGAGCGGCGGACGGATGGGTCGTCGCAGAAGTGCGACAGTCGATCTTAGACCCGGCCCGGGAGGCGGGACAACCGCGCCGCGCGGGCGCGCTCGCCGGTCGGACGTCCGCCCGAGGCCACCCGCCCCGCGCGAGGTCAGCGGAGGACCGCGGCCCGGAGCGTGTCGAGGCCGACGCCGCCGACGTCGAGCGCGCGGCGGTGGAACTCGCGGATGTCGAACGCATCGCCCTCGCGCCGCCGGGTCTCGTCGCGGAGGTCCTCCCAGATGCGCTGGCCGACCTTGTACGAGGGGGCCTGTCCGGGCCAGCCGAGGTAGCGGTTGACCTCGAAGCGCACGAAGGACGGATCCATGTTGACGTTGCGGCCCATGAAGTCAAACGCGTACCCGGCGTCCCAGACGCCGTCTCCGTCGGGGCGCGCCTTGCCGAGGTGCACGCCGATGTCGAGGACCACGCGAGCGGCGCGCATGCGCTGGCCGTCGAGCATCCCGAGGCGGTCGGCCGGGTCGTCGAGGTAGCCGAGCTCCTGCATGAGGCGCTCGGCGTAGAGGGCCCAGCCCTCCGCGTGGCCCGACGTGCCGGCGAAGCGGCGCCAGGTGTTCAGCTCGGCCTTGTTGTAGGTGGCCTGCGCGATCTGCAGGTGATGCCCCGGGACGCCCTCGTGGTAGACGGTCGTCAGCTCGCGCCAGGTGTCGAACTCCGTGACGCCCTCGGGCACCGACCACCACATGCGGCCGGGGCGGCTGAAGTCGTCCGCGGGGCCGGAGTAGTAGATGCCGCCCTCCTGGGTGGGGGCGATCATGCACTCGAGGGCGCGGATCTCCTCGGGGATGTCGAAGTGCGTGCGGCCGAGCTCCTCGACCGCGCGGTCGCTCGTCTCCTGCATCCACGCGCGGAGGGCGTCGGTGCCGTGGAGCTTCCGGGACGCGTCGCCGTCGAGGTGGGCGATGGCCTCGAGCACGCTCGCGCCCGGCAGGATCTCGCGGGCGATGGACTCCTGCTCCTCCACCATGCGGGCGAGCTCGCCGACGCCCCACTCGTACGTCTCGTCGAGGTCGACCTCAGCGCCGAGGAACGAGCGCGACCGCAGCGCGTACTGCTCGCGGCCAACGGCGTCGGCGACGCGGCCGGCGGGCTCGAGCTCGGATCCGAGGAACGCGGCCAAGCGCTCGTACGCGCTCCGGGCTTCCTCGGCGCGGGCACCGAGGTCGTGGCGGAGGGACGCGGGCAGCTCGCCGGCGTCGGGCCGTGCCTCGTCGGCGAAGGAGCGGAAGAAGCCGTCGGGCGCGGCCTGGCGCTCGACCTGGCCGAGCACCTCGCGGACCTGCCGCTTCGCGGGCACCTGGCCACGACGGATGCCCTCGCGCAGGGTCTCGATGTAGCCGTCGACCGCGCCGGCGACGTTGCCGAGCCGTGTCGCGATGTGCTCCCAGTCACCCTCTGTCGACGTGGGCGAGATGTCGAACACCTCGCGGATGCCCTGCGCGGGCGAGGCGATGACGTTGAGGTCGGAGAGGTGAACGCCGGCGTCGTGCATCTCGACGTCCAGCTCGAGCTCCCGCGTGAGATCCATGCGCGTGACCTCGTCGACGGCGTCGGCGGGCGTCGCCTGCGCGAGCTGCCGGACGACCGCGCGGGCCGCCTCCGCGTGCGCCGCGTGGCCGGCGGGCGACGTGTCGCCGTACTCGCCCTCGCGGCCCGGACGGCCGAGGTAGACGCGCTCCTCCGGGTGCAGGTCGAGCGACGCGTCGATCCACCCCTCGGCGATGCGGTCGATGTCGGTCTGCGGTCGCGGGGCCCTCGGCGTCGTCGTCATCCCTCGACCGTAGCGGCTCCCAGGAGGGACCGGACGGTGGCGGGCTCGGTCGCGCCGCGCAGCTGCTCGGCGCGCACCGGGTCGAGCAGGATCTCCGCGAGACGCGACAGCAGCGCGATGTGGCCGCCTCCGGTGGCCGCGATCCCGATCACGATGCGGACGTCGTGGCCGTCCCAGTCGACGCCGTCGGGCAGGCGCAGCAGGCTGATGGCGTCGGCCCGTACGAGGTCGCGGCCGGCGGCGAGCGTGCCGTGCGGCACGGCGACGCCCTCCCCCACGAAGGTCGACACGGATCGCTCGCGCTCGACCATGGCCTCGACGTAGCCGGGCTCCACGGCGCCGGCCGCGACGAGGGCCTCGCCCGCCTGGCGGATGGCGGACTCGCGATCGTCGGCGTGCGCGTCGAGGCGGATGGAGCCGTCGGCGAGGAGGTCGGAGAGTCGTGCCTTCGTCATGCGCTGTGCTCCTCGTGCTGGGAATGGATGGGCGAGCGGATTCCGCAGGTCAGTGCGCTGCGGCGGCCCACGAGTCGCCGCGGCCCACCTGCACCTCGAGCGGCACGCGGAGGTCGGCCGCGTGGGCCATGCGGTCGGTGACGATGGCCTGGAGCGCGTCCCACTCCCCCGGGGCGACCTCGAGGATGAGCTCGTCGTGCACCTGCAGCAGCATGCGCGACGCCATGTCGCGCTCGCGCATGTCGGCCTCGATGCGGATCATCGCGATCTTCATGATGTCGGCCGCCGAGCCCTGGATGGGCGCGTTGAGGGCAGCCCGCTCGGCGTTGTCGCGGAGGACGCGGTTCGGGCTGTTGAGGTCGGGGAACGGGCGACGGCGTCCGAAGATCGTCTCCGTGTAGCCGGCGGCCCTGGCCTCCTCCACCACCTGGCGGAGGTAGTCGCGCACCGCGCCGAAGCGCGCGAAGTAGTCGGTCATGAGCTGCTTCGCCTCCGACGACGGGATGCGCAGCTGCTTCGACAGCCCGAAGGCGCTGAGCCCGTAGGCGAGCCCGTAGCTCATGGCCTTGACCTTCGTGCGCATGGCCGGGCTCACGTCCGCGGGCTCGACCCCGAAGATGCTCGATCCGACGAAGCGGTGCAGGTCCTCGCCGACCTCGAAGGCCTCGATGAGCCCGGCGTCGCCCGAGAGGTGCGCCATGATCCGCATCTCGATCTGCGAGTAGTCGGCCGTGAGCAGCGTCTCGTAGCCCTCGCCGACGCGGATGGCGCTGCGGATGCGGCGGCCCTCCTCCGTGCGGACGGGGATGTTCTGCAGGTTCGGGTCGTTCGACGAGATGCGGCCGGTGGTGGTGCCGGTCTGCACGTAGGTGGTGTGGATCCGCTCGTCGTCGCCGATGCCGCGCTCGAGCGTCTGGATGATCTGCCGCAGCTTGCTCGCGTCGCGGTGCTCGAGGAGCAGGTCGAGGAAGGGGTGCGGGTTGGACGCCTGCAGGTCGGCCAGCGCGCCCGCGTCGGTGGAGAAGCCGGTCTTGTTGGCGCGCGTCTTCGGCATGCCGAGCTGGTCGAAGAGGACCTCCTGCAGCTGCTTCGGCGACCCGAGGTTGATCTCCTTGCCGATCTCGGCGAACGCGCGCTCGGCGAGGCCGGTGATGCGCTCCTGCAGCTGCGCCGACAGCTCGGCGAGTCCGGCGCGATCCGTCGCGACCCCGCGCAGCTCCATCTCCACGAGCACGAGCAGGGTCGGCATCTCGATGTCGACCATGACGCCGAGCGTGCGCTCGTCGAGCACCTCGCGCAGCGCGTGCTCGACCCGGAGCGTGTACCAGGCCTCGACGGGCGCCGTGAGCGCCTCGGTCTCGGGCACGAGCTGGTTGGCGTCCGGCTCGGGCAGGTCCTCCATGAGGTACCGGCTCACGAGGGCCGCCAGGGACTTGTCGGTGAAGCCCGGACGCAGCAGCCAGCCCGCGACGAGCACGTCGAAGGCGAGGCCCTGGACCCGGAGGCCGGCCCGGCGCATCGCCTTCACCTGGACCTTGGCGTCGGACATGACCTTGGGCGCGTCGCTCGCGAGCCACCGCTCGAAGGGCGCGTAGTCCGCGCGGCCCTCCTGCCAGGGCAGGGTCACGGCCTCGGTCGCGCTGGCGAGCCCGAAGCCGACGGGCTTCCCGTCCTGCGTCTCGACCGTGAGCCCCAGGCCGTGCGGCGACGCGGCGCTCTGCGTCTCGATCCACTTCGCGAGCTCCTCGTCGAGGAGCTGCTGCGGCCTCGGGGCGGCCGGCGCGGTCGACGGCTCCTGCTCGACGGCGCCGACGGGCGTGCCCTCGCTCGACGCGGACGCGCCGGATCCCTCGAGCTTCAGCACGCGATCCAGCAGCTGCTTGAACTCCAGCACCGCGAACACCTCGCGGAGGGCGGGCTCGTCGATGGGCTTGCGCTCGAGGTCGGCCGGGCCGAGCGGCAGCTCGACGTCGGTGAGCAGCCGGTTGAGGCGGCGGTTGCGGATGACGTTCTCGTACTGGGCGCGGAGGTTGTCGCCGACCTTGCCCGTGATCTCGTCGCGGTGCTCGAGCACCGCGTCGAGGGATCCGTACTGGTTGAGCCACTTGACCGCGGTCTTCGGGCCGACCTTGTCGACGCCGATGAGGTTGTCGCTCGTCTCCCCCACGAGCGCCGCGATGTCCGGGTACATCCCCGGCTGCACGCCGTACTTCTCGAACACCTTCTCCGCGTCGTAGCGCGTGAGCTGCGAGACGCCCTGCGTGGACGGGTACAGCAGCGTCACGTCGTCGTTGACCAGCTGGATCGCGTCCCGGTCGCCCGAGACCACGAGCACCCGGAAGCCCTGCTCCCGACCCTGCGTGGCGAGGGTCGCGAGGATGTCGTCGGCCTCGTGGTCCTCCTTGGTGAGGGTGGGGATGTTCATGGTCTTCAGCGCGCGCTCGAGCAGCGGCACCTGGCCCGTGAACTCCACGGGCGTCTCGCCGCGCGTGCCCTTGTACCCCGGGTACTCGCGCGTGCGGAACGAAAAGCGCGAGATGTCGAACGCGACGCCGACGTGCGTGGGCTTCTCCTTCTGCAGGAGGTTGATGAGCATGGCGATGAAGCCGTGCACGGCGTTGGTGTGCTGCCCCTCGCGGTTCTGGAAGCTCTCCGCCGGCAGGGCGTAGAAGGCCCGGAACGCCAGGGAATGGCCGTCGATGACGAGGAGGGTAGGCTTTTCCGTGTTCGGCACGGGTCCAGCCTACCGAGGGCCCCCGACCTCGGACCCGGCCCTGGAGGCCCCCCCATGACCCAGCCCGCACCCGAGGACGACACCGCCGCGCGGCTCGTCCGGCAGCCCCAGGACGTGGGCGCGCTGGCCCAGAAGATGGGCATCGTCTTCCACGAGCTGAGCCCCGAGCGGTCCGTCGCCACCATGCCGGCGGAGGGGAACACGCAGCCCTACGGCGTCGTGCACGGCGGCGCGTACGTGGTGCTCGCCGAGTCGCTCGGATCCATGTCGGCGAACGTGCACGCCGGCCCCGACCGCGTGGCCTTCGGCATCGAGCTCAACGCGAGCCACACGCGCTCCGCATCGACCGGGACCATCACCGGCACCTGCACGGCGATCCACCTGGGCGGCACGCTCACCACGCACGAGATCGTGATGACCGACGACGAGGGCCGCCGGCTGTCGACCGTGCGCATCACGAACATCATCCGCGAGCGCTCGCGGCGCTGACCGGGTCGCCGCTGCGCGAGCGGCGGACGCGGCGGCTAGGTGTAGTTCCTGGGGAGGTTGTGAACGCTGGGGCGGATAGCGAAGACCTCCGGGACGATGTGGGTTACCACACTCATCAACGTCCACGGAGGTCTTCGTGACTCACGCTAAC
>NZ_JAAVCB010000113.1:0-5717 GCF_014802555.1 Clavibacter sp.
AGCGCGCGGGCGGCGTCCCGGGTCGGCCGGGCGGGCGCGAGGCGCTCGAGCTCGATGCGGCCGGGCGCGACGTCGAGCACCAGTACCACGCGCGCGCCCCCGGCGGGCTCCACCTCCGCCAGCCAGGCGAGCCCCGCGGCCTCGGCCTCGAAGAAGCCGCGCGGCGCGTCGAGCCGCTCCTTCCGGAACGCGTCAGTGCTCCCGTGCCCGCCCGATCCCGCAGCCGCCATGCCCGCTCCCTCTCATCGAGGGCGGCGCTGCCGCCGCCCTCCCGTCCGATCCAGCATGCCGACCGCGGCTGTCCGCGTCGCGCATCCGACACGCGCCGGACCGCCCGTGTACCCCTCCGGCCCAGCGGCGGCAGGTACGCTCGCCGACGTGATCCGAGTAGGCATGAGCACGACCTGCGTGTACCCCCAGCCCGTCGAGAACGCCTTCGTCATGGCCAAGCGCGCCGGATTCGACGGCGTCGAGATCATGGTGACGAACGACGAGGTCACCCAGGACGCCGACGCCCTGCGCGCCCTGACGGAGAAGCACGGCCTACCGATCCTCTCCATCCACGCGCCCGTCCTGCTGCTCACGCACTTCGTGTGGGGCCGGGACCCGAAGGTGAAGCTGGAGCGGTCCGCCGAGCTCGCCCGTGCCGTGGGCGCGCCCGCCGTCGTCGTGCACCCGCCGTTCCGCTGGCAGGCCGGCTACGCCGAGTCGTTCCTCGACATCGTGCGCTCCATCCAGGCGGAGACCGGCGTCGAGATCGCGGTCGAGAACATGTTCCCGTGGCAGGTCGCCGGCCGCAGCATGAAGGCGTACTCCCCCGGATGGGATCCGCGGGACATGGACTGCGGCGCCACCACGCTCGACTTCTCGCACGCCTCCCTCTCCGGCCAGGACACGCTCGAGATGGCCAAGGCCCTCGGACCGCGCCTGCGCCACGTGCACCTCTGCGACGGCTCCGGCTCGCAGGACGACGGCCGCATCCTCGACGAGCACCTCCTCCCCGGCCGCGGCACGCAGCCCGTCGCGGAGACGCTGCGCTGGCTCGCCGAGCAGGGTTGGCAGGGCGGCGTCGTCGCCGAGGTCAACACCCGCAAGGCCAAGACCGAGGACCAGCGGCTCGCCATGCTCATCGAGACGCGCGAGTTCGCGCAGCGACAGCTCCGACTCGACACCGCGCCGGAGAAGACGCCCGTCGCGCCGCCCGTGGTGTCCGGGTACCAGCGGCTCCGCACCGCCCTCCGCCGCGACAGGTGATCCGCGGAGCGTCCCGATCCCGCGCCCGCGTCGCCCGCCCGACGGTCGGCCCCGTCCTCGGCCGACACGCCCGCCCGCGCCGGTCGGGACTGCCGCGCACCCGCGAGGGGTTGGATGGACGAGGGGATCGTCCCCGCACATGATCGACGTCGCGCGCGGCCCCGCCCGCCCGCCGTCGGGACCGGAGACACCATGAGCACCACCGTGCACCTCGAGATCCAGGTCGACGAGAGCCGCCTGGCCGACGTCGCCGACGTCCTCGCCGAGACCCTCCAGGCCACCCGCGCCTTCGCGGGCAACGAGGGCCTCGACGTCCTCGTCGACGACGCCGACCCGGCCCGCATGATCGTCGTGGAGCAGTGGGCGTCGACCGCCGACCACGACGCGTACGTCGCCTGGCGCGCCACGCCCGAAGGCGCCGCCCGCCTCGGCGAGGTGCTGGCCGCTCCGCCCGTGACCCGCGTGTTCAGCGGGCGCATCGCGCTCGCGCTGTAGCGACCCGCACGACGCACGACGAGGGCCGCCCGGATGTCCGGGCGGCCCTCGTCGTGCGTGCGGGCGGGATCCGCGGTCAGCGCCCGCTGAGGTCGTAGGGCCGCTGGTGCGGGTCCACCGTGGCGAGGTAGCCGCCGTCCGCGAGAGCGGACGGGACGGCGATCGTGCCGCGGACGGTCGCCGTCGTGCCCGCGACGTCGATCTCGAGGACGGATCCCGTGCCCGCCCGGGACAGGAACAGCTCCGAGCCGTCGTCGGACGCGGCGAGGAAGCGCGCGGCGGATCCGGCGCCCGGCGACTGGCCGAGGGCCGGGAGCCGCACGGTGGTGACCGTGCCGTCGTACAGGCCCGCGCGGCCGCGGGCGACGAGGGAGAGCGTGTCGACGCCGCCCGCGGTCACGACCGCCGCGGCGTACCCGGGCGTGACGACCGCCCGCGTGGACGTGCCCGACCCGAGGGCCACGCTCGCGACGCCCGCGCCGTGCATCGACGACGACGTCAGCAGGGTGGGCGCACCCGGACCCGTGCCGGTCTGCGTGCCCACGGCCGTCTCGCCGTCCGGCGCCATGCGCGGCCGGTAGCTCTGCACGGCGGGCTCGGGGTAGGGGCGCGCGATGGAGGCGCCGAACCCGCCGCGCGTGAGCGGCACCGTCTCGATCCCGTCGTGGAGCGTCGAGCCGATCGCGGTGCCGCGCGCGTCGGCGACCGGGCCGTGCGGGTACGCGCCGAGCGGGGTCGTGGCGACGGGCGCGGGAGCCGTGTCACCACGGAGGATGGCCGCCACGTCGTAGGAGTCGAATCGCCCGCCCGCCGTCACGACGAGCCGCAGCGGCGAGCCGACGAGGAAGGTCTCCATCTCCTCGGTGCCGCGCGCCCCCGTCGTGGCGAGCGTCACCTCGCTGGTGCGGATGGTCGCGGTGCGCGCCACGTGCCCCCGGGTGTCGACGACCGTGACCTGCTGCGTGGTGGATCCGTCGATGTCGGAGCCCACCGCGACGAAGCGGTGGCCGGGGTCGTCGGCGATCCAGCCGGCCCGGGTCCACGTGCCGGCGACCGCGGGGATCGGGGTGGAGGACGCGATGCGCAGGACGCCGGACGAGGCGATGTCGACCACGTCGAGGCGGGGCCCGGACTCGTCGACGAAGGCCACCCGGCCGTGGCCCATCTGGATCACGCCCGCGTGCGTGCCCAGGGCCGCGCCCGGCAGCGCGCCGGTGATGCGCCCGGTCGAGTCGTCCACGACGGAGACGGCGTGAGCGGACGGGTCGGCCACGAGCAGCCAGCGGGCGCGAGGGGCCGCGTCGGCGGCGGGGGCGGATGCCGCGAGCGAGCCCGCGAGGAGGCCGAGGGCGGTGACGCCGGCGGCGACGAGGAGGGGATGCGCATGGTGCCCGTTTTCTGAGAATGGTTCTCAGGCGGATACGGGCATCGCGACGGGCACGGGCTTGCATGGATCCGCCCGGCGACCGGCCCACGAGGACCGGCCGCCGAGGCGGATCATCAGACGGCGACGGCGACCGAGGCCGGCGACGCCCCGGGCACGAGCCCGAGGCTCCTCGCCCGACGCGAGTGCCGCGTCACCAGGTACGAGACCGCGAGGCTCAGCAGCAGGAACACCGCCAGCACGCCCGCCGCGCTCCACGCCACCCCCGGGGCGCCACCCGCGATGATCGCCTGCATCCCCGACGCCGCGTAGGTGAGCGGCAGGAACGGGCTGATCGCCTGGAACGGCGCGGCCACGAGCTGCAGCGGGATCACGCCGCCCATCGCCGCGGCCTGGATGGCCAGCAGGATCAGCGACACCACGAGCCCGGCCCGGCCGAACGCCTGCCGGAGCAGGTAGTGGATCGCCGTGAAGGCCGCCGCGGCGACCGCGGCGAACCCGAGGGTGGCGGGCAGCAGCGCGAGGGAGAGCCCGAGGGCGGCGTGCACGAGCGCCACGAGCAGGACGACCTGGGCGAGCGCGATGAGGGCGGCGCGCGCGAGCACGCGCCCCATCACGCGGCCGGTCGCGGCCGACGACGCGAGCAGCCGGCGGGCCGCCGGGCGCAGCACGAGGAAGGTCGCGAACGCGCCGAGCCAGAGGCCGATGGGCACGAAGATCGCGGCGATCGCGTCGCCCGGGTTGCCGATCTCGTTCTCGCGCTCGACCGTGAGGCCGACCGGATCCGCGACGACGCCCGACGCCTGGGACGCCTGGTCGGCGTCGAGCGACGGGATCTGCTCCGCGCCCTGCGTGAGGCCGGTGCCGAGCTCGGTCGCGCCGGAGGACAGCGCGTCCGCGCCGGTGGCGAGGTCGCCCGCACCCGTCGCCGCCGAGGTCGTTCCGATGCGCAGCTGGCCGAGGCCGTCGCTGAGCTGGCGCGCGCCCGCGACGAGCGCTCCGCCGTTGGCCGCGAGCTGCGACGCGCCGGACGCGCTCTGCCCGATGCCCTGCTGCACGCCCTGGATCCCGGCGGCCGCCTGCGTCGCGAGGGTCTGCCCCTGCGCCGCGTACTGGTCGAGCCCCTGCTCGAGCGGCTCGAGCTGCGCCGCGATGGGCGCGCTTTGCGGGTTCGCGGCGAGCTGCTGCCGGATCCCCTGGACCTGCGCCGCGATCTGCCCGGCACCGCCCGCGTACTGCCCGACGCCGTCGGAGACCTGCGACAGCCCCGCGGCACCGGTCTGCAGCCGGTCGAGCCCGGAGGAGAGCTGCGAGACGCCACCCGTGTACGTGCCGAGCCCGTCCGCCAGCTTCGACGCCCCCTGCTGGGACTGCCCGACGCCGTCGCCGAGCTGCGTGATCCCATCGCCGAGCGTCGTCGCGCCGGAGGAGAGCTGGGTGGCGCCGTCGGCCAGCTTGTCGGCGCCCGCCCCCGCGTCCGTGAGCGATCCCTTGAGGCCGCCGAACGTCGTGTAGATGCCGGAGACGAACTGCGAGGTGATGGCGTTGCCGAACACGCTCGTCATGCCGACGCCCACGGCCTGCGTGGCCGCGCCCGTCAGGTAGCCGTGCGCGTCGTCCGTCTTCACGCTGATGTCGGCCCGCTTCGGGGCGTCCGTCGACAGCGACACGATCGACGCGGAGAAGTCCTTCGGCACCGTCAGCACCGCGTAGACCTCGCCGTCGTCGCGCATCCGCTGGGCCTCGTCGGCGTTGGTGATGGTCCAGTCGAAGGCCTGGTTGTCGTCGCTGGTCAGCTGCGTGACGAGCAGGCGGCCCGCGAGCACGGGCGACTCGGTGCCGTCCGCGGCCTTCTGCTGCACGATCTCGTCCTGGTTGACGATGGCGGCGGGCACGCGCTCGACGCCCTTCGCCACGTCGGAGAGCGAGCCGATGAAGAGGCCGGCGACCGCGAGGGGCACGATCGCGACGAGGGCGACGGCGAGCCGTCGGCGTACGGTGCGGGTGGTCATCGGCGGGTCTCCTTGCCGGTCGTGACGGGCTGGTCGGTGTCGGGGCGCTCGTCGGCGTCGGGAGCGGGCGCATCCTCCGCGTGGAGGCGGAGGCGCACGGTGGGCCTGCCCGGGATCCCGTGCTCGTCCGGGAACCACGGCGCGCCCAGCAGGACGGTCGTGCTCTCGTGCACGAGGGCGGGCAGGGCGGCGAGGAACGCGCGCTCGGCGGCGGCGTCCGGGAAGGGATCCACCACGTCGAGCACGAGCACCGGGGCGCGCCCCGAGGCGGCGACGGCGGTCAGGGCGATGGCGCGCTCGAGCGGCAGGAGGGATCCGACGGGGTCGTCGGCGCCGATGCGGCGGGCCCCCGCGGCGTCGGCCGCCTGGTCGATCCGGCCGAGCCATTCCGCCTGGCGCGCGCGGGCGCCGCGGCGGCGGCCCATCGGCTCCGACAGGTCGATGCGCTCCGTGAGCAGGTCGCCCACGGTCACCCCCGAGTCCACCCGGTCGACGCGGCCGAGGTCGGCCATCGCCACGCTCGTGAGCACGCGGCCGGCCTCCGAGGCGAGCGGGTGCCCGGCGACGTGCGC
>NZ_JAAVCB010000114.1:0-5823 GCF_014802555.1 Clavibacter sp.
AGCCGCATCCGCGCGCCACCAAAATCTCGGTACAGCTACTGGAATGTGCCCCATGCCCACAGCATAGGTCGCAAGAGCACGCGAGACGAGGGTTCGTGAAGCGTGCGTCGGGCTGGGGTGCCGCCGGCGGAACGGTCGGAATGCCGGACGTTCGCGGGACGGGGCGCTCGACACAATGGTCAGACCAGTGCTGTTCGTGGCGGCAGCGGCACCTGATCGCCGCTGCACGAGGGGCCGCCCGGCGAGCGGTGCGGTTCGGTTCAGCCTTGGATGTGTGCCCGGATCTGGGCGATGGCCTCGTCGCTGGTGATCTGATGCTGGGCGGCGCGTTCGAGGATGTCGAGGAGGACGGGGTCGGTGATCTCGTGCCCGCCGAGCGCGAGGCCGGCCGTCGCGAACGCGAGGCGCTCCTGAACCTGGGCATCGGTCGGGGTATCGGGGTCGGTCATGGTGGGTCCTCGCGGTGTCAGCGTTGGACGTGTCGGCGGATCTGGGTGATGGCGTCCTCGGCGGTGATCTCCTCGCGCGCGGCGCGGTCGGTGATGTCGAGGAGGACGGGGTCGGTGACCTGGTGGCCGCCGAGGGCGAGCGCGGCGTCGGCGAACGCGAGGCTCTCGACAGCCCGGGCCTCGTGCGCGGCGGCCGCGGCCTCGGCGTCGGTGGCCTCGGTGGGGGTGTCCGGGTTGTCGGTCATGCGGTGAGGGTAGCTCCGGCGTCGGGTCGTGGCCAGGATCAGGGTCGTGGTGGGGCTGTGCGGGGTGCTGGCGGGTGTTCGGCGCTCGCCGCGGGTCTCGGGCGCTCGTCGGGGTGGGCGTGCGCGGGATGCTGGTGTTGAGGGTCCGGCGCTCGCCGGGGTTGGTGCGGGCTGGGGTCAGGCGGGGCGGCCCTGGAGCACGTCGCGGAGGTTCGTGAGGGCGCCCTGCTCGGCGCGGGCGTCGCCGTCGTTGTCGAGGACGCTGTCGATGATCCCGGCGTAGTGACGGGCGTCCGTGGGAGAGATCTCGATGAAGTCCTCGCCGGTGAGGCTGTCGACCTCGATCTCGAAGCGGACGATCAGGTCCTCGTCCTGGGCGGCGGGGACCTGCGTGACGGGGGTGGCGGGGTCCACGCCGCTTGCGCGGGCGGCGAGAGCGAACTCGATGAGCTCGCCGTAGGTCATGTTCTCCAGGTCCACGCTGATTCGCATCGTCATGGGGTGAGCCTGGCACGTGCCCCTGCCGGGGTGGGGACCGGCGACCGGTTCCTCGACCAGGTGCGCACGCTGCGGCCGCGGCGTGCGTGCGGCGAGGGCCCGCTGCCGGGTTGCCGGTGCTCGCCGGGTGGTCGTCGGGTGCGGGTTCGCGTGGTCGGCGTCTGCCGGAGGAGACCGGGGTCGTGGTGGGGCTGTGTGGGGTGCTGGCGGGTGTTCGGCGCTCGCCGAGGCCGTCGGGCGCTGGCCGAGTGGTCGTGCGCGCGGCGGGCCGGTGCGGGATCCCGGCGGGCGTCGGCGTGGTGCGGGGGAGCGGGAGTGCGTGGTCGACGTCGGCCGCGGTGCGGGCGGCGTGGGCGGTCGCGGGGCTGGTCGACGTCGTCTGGTCGTCGTCCTCGGTGTGTCGAGATCGCGGGTGGTGCTCGGGATCCGCGGGGGCGTCGGTGCGCGCGGTTCCTCGTGCCGGGCGCTCGCCGCGGTCGACGCAGGATGCCGCTGGCCGTCGGCGAGGCGGGGTAGCGCTCGCCGCGGGGTGGCCGTGCGGTGCGGCTGTCGATGTCCTGCGCTCGGGCGCGCCCGGCCGGTCGGTGTCGGTGTCGGTGTCGTGCGGGATCCCGGCACGTCTGGGGCGGTGCCGGTCGTCGTCCTCGGCCTAGTCGTCGACGCCGGGGGTGCGGGTAAGGGGCTGGCGCTCGCCGGGCTCCTGGTCGACGAGGTGGGCCGGCTGCAGGCGGTACGGGGCGGTGCGCGCGCGGGCGGGCGTGCGGGTGGCGGGGAGGGGCGCTCGCCGAGGTGGTGTCGGGGGGTCGTGTCGGCTGTGCGCGGGATCCCGGCGGCTGCCGGCGGTGACGAGCGCACCCCGGCGTCGACGTGGCGCTCGCCGAGGGGCGGGGTGCTGAGCTCGGAGGCGTGCCGGGACGTGGGGCCCGGGCGAGGCCGGCGTGGAGCTCGGCGGCGGGGACCCGCGCACGCCGCGGATCCGATGGCCGTGGCCAGGCGTCCGGGGAGGGGCGGGTGCGTGCTCGAGGCGGTGGTCGGGGTGCGGCGCTCGCCGGGTGCGCGCGCTGGTGGGTGGTCCCTGCGCGTCGAGGCGACGTCTCGGGCACCGGATCCTCGCCGCGTGGCTGCCGCGGTCGCGCCGGGGCGGTGCCGGCGGCCGCGCTCTGCGGCCGGGCGGGGTGCAGCTGCTCGAGCTCGGCGCCGGGTGCGTACATCTACTGGCGCTGCGGGCCGTCCACGGGGCTCGGACCGGGTGCCCGCTCGGATCCGCCGGTCGTCGGCGACGAGGGGCGCTCGCCGTCGGGCCGCCGTGTGGCGTGCTGGGTGAGCTCGTCGACGTCGGGCCGCGGCGCCGGCCGCCGTGGGGGCGGCCGGCGTGGACGTCGTGACGCTGCTGCAGCTGCGCGTCGGCGTCGTGCGCGGTGCGCGTGCAGCTGCTCGAGCGGGGCGGGGCGTGCGTACATTTACTCGCGCTCCCCGTGATGACCCACTGGTCGGATCGGGGAGCTGGTGCGCTCTGGGGCGGTGCTGTGCGTGCTGTCGGCAGGGCTCGGGGTGCGTATCACTTGTCGCGCTGCGGCTCGGCCGAGGAGGCCGTGCGCGGGCACTCGCGGCGGACCCGCCGGCCGTCGTCGACGAGGGGGTCGCGGGGGAGGCGCTCGCCGCGGGCCGCCCTGTGGCGTGCTGGGGAGCTCGTCGACGTCGAGCCGCGGCGCCGGCCGCCGTGGGACCGCCGTCGCGGACGTCGTGACGCTGCTGCAGCTGCGCGTCGACGTCGTGCGCGACGTCGCGCGACCTGGTGCGGCGCCGGGGGCCTGCGCTGCTCGAGGGCCTGCTCGAGGGGCGTGGACGTGGGGCGGTGCTCGCCGTGGTCGTGCCGGTGCCGGGGTGGGGGTGCTGCAGCTGCGCGATCGGGCCCACGGGGGCGTGTGTATCTTGTCGCGCCCCTCGTGGTGGCCCACTGGTCTGATCGGGGCTTCTGCGTGTTCTGCGACCAGTTCTGCGGCGCGATCGCCGTCCGGGCGGGTGTGTGTCATCTGTCGCGCTTCGCGGGGGCGCTGCGGCCGACGTCGACCGCCGGGTGCGGATGGTGCACGGCGCTCGCCGCGGGCCTATGCGAGCCGGCGTGGAGCTCGGCGGCGTCGGGGAAGAGCGCGTGCGTGCTCGAGGCGGGTGGTCGGGGTGCGGCGCTCGCCGGGTGCCCGCGTGGATCCGCTGGCTGTCGTCGATGCGGGGTGATCGCGGGTGCGGCGCTCGCCGGGGGTGGTTTCGTGGAGCGCGTCGACGTCGTGCGCGGTGCCGGGCGCTCGCCGCGGGCGCGGGGCGCGGTGGTAGCTGCGCGTCGACGTCGTGCGCTGTGGTGCGGTGCCGGGCTCTCGGGCCCCTCGAGGGGGGTGCTGGAGGTTCGGAGGGCCTGGGGGAGTGTGCGCGACGTCGTGGAGGGTGCGGGGCGCTCGCCGTGGTGCTGCCGGTGGGGCGCCGGTGTGGTCGCGGGCGCGCACCGAGGCTGGTGGCTCGCTCCGCGACGCGACGTCGCGGGTGGGGGCGTCAGGAGCTCGCTGCGGATCCGCTGGTCGAGGGCGCCGCGGGGTGGCCGTGCGGCGCCGGGTGGGCTCGTCGACGTCGTGCGCGGTGCACGGCGCTCGCCGGGTGCGCGCCGCGCTGCAGCTGCTCCAGCGGGGCGGGGCGTGCGTACATTTACTAGCGCTCCTCGTGGTGGCCCACTGCCGTGACCAGGGGTTCCGTGTGTTCTTGCCGGGGTACCGGGTGCGTACATCTACTGGCGCTGCGGGTTGTCCACGGGACTTGGGCCGGGGGCCGGTGCGGGTCCGCCGGCCGTCGTCGACGCGGGGTGATCGCGGGTTCGGCGCTCGCCGGGGGGCTCGTGGAGCTCGTCGATGTCGAGCCGCGGTTCCGGCTGCCGCTGCGCGTCGTCGTGCGGCCTGGCACGCCGCCGGGGGCTCGCGCTGCTCGAGGTGTGGCCGGCGTCCGGGTGCCCTGCAGGTCGTGGCAGCTGTGCGCGGGGTGGGCGGGGGAGTGCGCGACGTCGTGGAGGGTGTCGGGCGCTCGCCGTGGTCCAGCGGGGTGGGCGGTGAGCTCGTGGGCGTCGTGGTGCGAGTGTCGGGCGCCGATCGAGGCGTGGTGCCGTGCGGTGGACGTACCGGGTGGAGCTCGTCGACGTCGAGCCGCGGCGCCGGCCGCGGCGCGGCCGCCGGGGCCGCCGGCGAGGACGCGGCTGACGCTGCTCGTCGTCGCGCGCGACGTCGTGCGCCGTGGCGTGGTCGGGTGCGGTGCTCGCCGGGTGCGCGCGCTGGCCGGCTGTCCTGTGCGTCGAGGCGACGTCGCGGGCGCCGTGCGGGCGCCGTGGGGCCGCCGGCCGGCGGCGAGGCGGGGTGATCGCGGGGTCGGCGCTCGCCGCGGGGTGGTCGTGTGGAGCTCGTCGACGTCGTGCGCGGTGCTGGTGCGTGGCTGCCGTTGTGCGTCGACGTCGGCCGCTGCGGTGCGGCGCCGAGCGCTCGCGTCCCTCGAGGGGCTGCTCGAGGGACACGAGGGCCGGGGGAGCGTGCGCGACGTCGTGGAGGGTGTCGGGCGCTCGCCGTGGTCGAGCGGGGTGTGTGTGCGGGGTGGTGGATCTGGTGCTGTGCGGGCCGTGGGCGGGGCTGTGGGCGCCGTTCGGCGGTGTGCGGGTACCTGAGGCCGTCTGGGGCCGTGGTCGTGGCGCAGGCGGCGTTGGCGCTGGCGGTCGGTGAGGGTGGTCGCGCGGCGTCGGCCGGTGGCGCCGCGAGGTGCTGGGAGGCGTCCTGTCGCTCGAGCGGGCTGCTGGGGCGCCGGGTCCTGGGGGTGAACGAGCTACGCGCCCGGCGTGAGCCGGGCGCGTAGTTGCCCCTGGAGCCGAGCTCCGTTCCCGGCAAGCCGGGGAAGGTCGAGGCGGTCCCTGTCCGATCACGGTAGCGGGCGCCGGCGGCGGGGGCAAGGCTGCGGGAGCCGACAGGTACTTGCTCCCGTATTGCTGTCGTATTGCCAGCAGCAAGTTAGCAGCAAGCTCTGAGCAAGCACCTCAGGGTGGAGGACCACTCGACTCGTAGTGTGCAAGCTGTCGGCTGTCTGACGTATTGCTGCCTGCAATCTCAAAGCTTGCTACGGGCAAGCAAATGCCTATTCGGGTCGGAGCGGTGGGGAGTCGGTTACCGGGGGAGCCCTGGCCCGGATCCGCTCCTCGAGCTCACCCCGCCCGTCGGCCGGCAGCCGATCCCGGCAAGCCCGTCACGTACCCCCCCTCGTCCATGCCGCCTGTGACCCGACCACCTGCATGACCACCACCCACCCCCACACCCCGCCCGAGAACGGCCCCAGCCGCGCCAGGACGCGCCTGTAGGCCCTCCCGACCACCAGGAGCACCCTCCCCCTCCCGAACGGGCGCACAGCGCCGAGCGAGCGCGGCCGACCCGCCGCGACCGCGCCAGCGTGTCGCCACCACGCACAGCACCGACACCCGAACCCGAACAGCCCGCACCGACACCTCGAACACCGGCCGGGCAGAACGACAGCACCACCAGGGCACCGCGCCAGCGGTGCGAGGGACCGCGCCAGCGGGCTCGCCGAGAGGCGGCGCCAGCCGCCGCTCGCCGCCCCCC
>NZ_JAAVCB010000115.1:0-7826 GCF_014802555.1 Clavibacter sp.
CCAGCGCGGCCACCGCGGCCGGCGTCGACAGCAGCTCGCCCGTGAGCCGCCCGACGGCCACCCACGCGAGGCCCCAGGCGATCGCCGCGCTGGGCGCGAGCCGCCCGCCGTCGCGGAGCGCGAGCAGGACGCCGACGACGCCGGCGACCGCGAGCAGAACGACCGCCCACGCGTCGCGCCCGGTCGTTCCCGGCTGGAAGCCGGACGCCGTGAGGATGGACGTGATGTTCGCGATGGTCGCGACGCTCACCCACCCCAGGTAGAGGCCCATCGTGCCGTCGAGCACGACGCCCTCGACGAGGTTCCGCGGCCGCGTCGCCATGAGGGTGCGGAAGGTCCAGATCAGCGTCAGGAGCAGCGCCACGATGACGACGCCGCTCAGCACGAGGAACCCGGCCTGCGCCGTGAGGATCCACGCGGCGTTGAGCACGAGGGTCACGGCGACGGGGTAGCCGACGCGTCGCTGGCGCTCGTCGGCGCGCTGGGCGGGGAGCGCCTGCCAGATCGTGTACGCGACGAGCCCGAGGTAGATGACGCTCCAGATCGAGAACGCGGGGCCGGCCGGTGCTACGGGCGTGTAGCTCGCGCTGAGGGCGCCGCTCGACGCGTTCTGGATGCTGCGGTCGCTGAACGCGCCCGAGCCGAACGCGGAGCCGATGACGGCGAACGCCATGCTCGAGATGACGACGATCTGGCGGACGATGTCCTTCACGGTGCCCATGCGGCCTGCTCCTCTACGATGGGAAAGTCAGCAGGCGGATAGTAAGCCTGCTGACGATCACTGTAGCAGGAGGTGCGCGCATGGCAGCAGGGATGTCCGCCCAGGACGAGCTCGCGAGCTGGCCGACGGGGCGGCTGCTGTCCACGGCCGCGCGCGCCGTCGAGCACGCCTGGGGCGAGGCGCTCGCTACCCTCGGGGTCACGCACGCGGGCCTCATCGCGCTGCACCTGCTCCGGGACGGGCCGCTCAGCCAGATCCAGCTCGCCCGCTCCGCGCACGTCGAGACGCAGACCATGTCGCGCACGCTGGAGCGGCTGGAGCGGGAGGGGCTCGTGTCGCGCGCGCCGGATCCCGCCGACCGCCGCCGCCACGTCGTCGCCCGCACCGATGCCGGCGCCGACGCGTGGGAGCGCGCGCAGGCGCTCGAGCAGGACGTCGTCCCCGAGCTCGCCCGCTCGGAGGAGATGCGCCGCGGCCTCATCGACGTGATCCGCGCGGCCGGCCGTCCGGCGCCCGCCGCCTCGCCCGCGTCGCCTGCCGGCACCGCAGCCTCGCCCGCGTCGCCCGCGTCGCCCGCCGGCACCGCCGCCGAGGGGCGCGCACGATGACCCGCCCCGCGGATCCGATCTCCGCCGCCGCCCCCGACCTGCCCGGCCGCGCGGTCATCCGCCAGGTCTGGAGCGACCTGGCCTTCGTGCACTGGCGCGTGGATCCGGCGCTCGTCGCCCCGCTCCTCCCGCCGGGCACGCGCCCCGACGTGCACGACGGATCCAGCTGGGTCGGCCTCATCCCCTTCGTCCTGTCCCGCAGCGCCTTCCCGCCCCTGCCCGCCGTGCCGTGGGCTGGCACGTTCGCCGAGCTCAACGTGCGCCTCTACAGCGTGGGCGACGACGGCCGCCGCGGCGTGGTCTTCCGCTCGCTCGAGGCCGCGAAGCTCCTGCCCACGATCGGCGCGCGCGTCGGCCTCGGCCTGCCGTACATGTGGGCGTCGATGACGCACGAGGAGCACGACGGCGTCGTCACCTACACATCGCGCCGGCACACGGGCTCCCGCCCGACCTCGCGCATCTCCGTCCGCCCGCTCGGCGAGGAGGCGGAGGGGGATCCGCTCGCCGACTTCCTCACCGCCCGCTGGGGCATGCACGTGGCCCGCGGGGGCGTCACGCGCTACTGGCCGAACACGCACGACGCGTGGACCCTGGAGCGCGCCGAGCTGGTCGACCTCGACGACGAGCTGGTCGCCGCCGCGGGCCTCCCGGGCGTCGTGGACCGCGCGCCCGACTCCGTGCTGTTCTCCCGCGGCGTCCGCACGGAGTTCGCCGGCCCGCTCCGCCCGCGCGCCTGACGGCCGGGTCAGCCCGCCTGCCCGGCGCCGCGCCCCGGCTCCGGCGCGGACGGATCCCGCCTACCGCTTCGCGCGCGGCGTCCTGGTCGAGCGCTTCCGCCCTCCCGACAGCTCGTCGATCGTCAGCGCGGCGCTCACGAGCGCGAGGTGGCTGAGCCCCTGCGGCAGGTTGCCGAGGAACGCGTGGTCGTCGGCGTCGATCATCTCGGAGTACAGCCCGACGTCGTTGCCGAGGTCGACGAGCTGGTCCGTGAGCTCGCGCGCCTCGTCCATCCGCCCGACGCACGCGTAGGCGCCCGCCAACCAGAACGCGCACGCGGTGAACGTGCCCTCCTCCTCCGGCATGCCGGAGTAGCGGTACAGCAGCGGCCCGCGGCCGAGCTCCGGGCGCAGCGCGTCGAGCGTCGACGACATGTGCTCGCCGCGGTCGAAGCCCGAGACGGCGTGCAGCAGGATGCTCGCGTCGAGGCGCTGGCTGCCCGGGTGCATCACGTAGGCGCCGCGTCCCTCGTCCCAGCACTCCTCCTCGACCCAGGCGCGGATCCGGTCGCGCTCGGCACGCCACCGGTCCGGCACGCCGGGGATCTGGCCGAGCTCCGCGAGCTCGACCGCGCAGTCGAGCGCCTGCCAGCAGCCGAGCTTCGAGGTCGTGTAGTGCTGCTCGTCCTCGAGCTCCCACATCCCGGCGTCGCGCTTCTGCCACGAGTCGCACGTCCGGTCGGCGAACGTCGCGAGGAGGCGGCCGGTGTCGGCGTCGAGCACGTTGCCGTCGCGGACGTACGTGCGGACGACGTCGAAGAGGTCCCCGAACACGCCGAGCTGCAGCTGCGCCTGCGCGTCGTTGCCGTCGACGACGGGGCCGACGCCGCGCCAGCCCGGCACCTCCGGGTTCGAGCTGCCCTCGGGCACGCCGCCCTCCAGGGAGTAGAAGACGTGCAGGTCGGGGCCGTTGTCGCGGATCGTGCGGAGCATCCAGGAGACCGCCGCGTGCGTCTCCTCGCGCAGGCCGAACCGCACCAGCGCGTTCACCGTGTAGGCCAGGTCGCGCACCCAGGCGAAGCGGTAGTCCCAGTTCTTGCCGCCGCCCATGCGCTCGGGCAGCGAGGTCGTCGCGGCCGCGGCGATGGATCCGGTGGGCGCGTGCACGAGCAGCTTGAGCGCGAGCGCGCTGCGCTGCACGGCCTCGGCCCACTCGCCCTCGTACCGGAACTCGGCGCTCCAGCCCTCCCAGTTGCGGATCGTGCGGTCGATGCTCTCGTCCACGATCTCCGGGTTCGGGATCCGCACGGGCTCTCGCTCGGTCCCCACCATCGTGATGACGTGGCGCGATCCCTCCTTCGTCGTGAACGCGCCGGACACCGACTGCGTGCCGGGCTCCGCGGATCCGTGGTCGAGTCCGACGACCGCGAGCGTCACGCCGTCCACGCGGATGACGGGCCCGTTGTGCGTCGACTGCACCCACGGCGACGACGTGCCGAGCGCGGTGCCGGGGGCGACCAGCCAGCTCATGGCGACCTCACCCGTGAGCCCCTCGATCCGCCGGCCGAGCTCGGACCATGGCAGCCGCCCGGCGACGCCCGTGACGAGCGCGTCGGTCACGCGCACGCTGCCGGACGCGGTGGTGAAGGTGGTGGTGAGCACGTTGGTGCCGGGCACGTAGGCGCGCGTCACCTCGAACTCCTCGTCGGGCCGCAGCGTGATCCGCCCGCCGTGCGGGGCGTCGAGGATCGCGGCGAACGCGGGCGGGGTGTGCAGGTTCGGCAGCGGCAGCCAGTCGATGTCGCCGTCCTCCGCGATGAGCGCGACGGTGCGCCCGTCCCCGATGGCGGCGTAGCTGCGGAGCGCGACGTAGCCGTCGGTGCGCTCGGGTGCGGGGCGGGATGCGGGCGTTTCCATGGGACTCCTGTCGACGCCGGCAGGAGGGCACCGACCCCTCCAGTATCCCCGGGTCGCCTCCGCGCGACCGGGTCGTCGACCGCTCCGCCGGGAGTGCGGGCGAGAGGCCGCCAATCCGTTCTTCCCCGAGTTCCGAATCGTCCCGATGTGCCCGGAGCCCACCCGAACGGTTCCGGTCGCCGCCCGCCGGACAGCGCCGTCCGCGCGGGTCTCCCGCCCGGAGGCCACCCGGGCCAGGCTGGATCTATGACGCTCATCGAGGCCGTGCGCGGCGACATCACCCGGCAGGACGTCGACGCGATCGTGAACGCGGCGAACTCGTCGCTCCTCGGCGGCGGGGGAGTGGACGGCGCGATCCACCGCGCGGCCGGCCCGGAGCTGCTCGCCGCCTGCCGCCGCGTCCGCGCCGACGAGCTGCCTGACGGCCTGCCCGCGGGCGACGCGATCGCGACGCCCGGCTTCCGCCTGCCCGCGCGCCACGTGATCCACACGGTCGGCCCGGTCTGGTCCCGGTCCGACGACCGCACCGCGGTGCTCGCGAGCGCCTACCGCCGGTCGATCGAGGTGGCCTCTGCCCTCGGCATCCGCAGCGTCGCCTTCCCCGCGGTCTCGGCCGGGGTCTACGGCTGGCCGCTCGACGACGCGGCGCGCGTGGCGGTGGGCGCGGTGCGCGGAGCGGTGGCCGACGGCGCGGCGGAGGGCATCGAGCTCGTGCGCTTCGTGCTCTTCTCGGACGAGGTGCTCGCGGCCTTCGAGGGGGCGCTCGCGTCCGACGTCTGAGGAGCGGTGCGACACGGACCGGGGAAGACGGACGCCGGCCCTGCCGTCGAGGACGGGGACCGGCGAGTGGTGCCTGGACGCGGCGTCGATCCGCGGACCTTTCGATTTTCAGTCGAACGCTCTACCAACTGAGCTACCCAGGCGAGCGGGCGGCTTGCGAGAAGACGCCCACATCGGACAGAAGCCCTCTCGTGAGAGAGGGCTCGCATCCGTGGCGACCCTGACGGGACTTGAACCCGCGACCTCCGCCGTGACAGGGCGGCACGCTAACCAGCTGCGCTACAGGGCCTTGCATGTCGATCACATTGTGTTCCGAACCACACTGCCTGGTGACCCCAACGGGATTCGAACCCGTGTTAACGCCGTGAAAGGGCGCCGTCCTAGGCCACTAAACGATGGGGCCGCTCGCCCTGGCGGACCAGGTCTCGCAGCAACCGACACGTCAGCATAACCGCACTCCGGGCGAGGACTCAAATCGGCCGTCCCCGCGCGGGTCGCGGCCCCGCGGGCATGCGGATCGGGCGGCGTGTCGCCACCTCGCGCACGGCCTCCGCGAAGGGATCGCGGGCACCGTTCCCGAGCTCCTGCCAGGTTCGCGACACGGCCAGCGCGCTGCCGCGGTGTGCCCCATCCGCGGGGTTAGCCTTCGCTCGACCCTCCCGGGGAGGGGATCCCCCGTACGGATCCCCGCATCGGCGCGCTGTGCGTCGCGCACCCCCGTTGCTACTGTGAGAGCCGGTGAAGGCGTGACGGATGTGATCCGCGCTCCCCGCCGGCCCTGCAGGGAGGCGCAGCCGGCCAGCCGGGCGACACGATGATCGGGATCACCATGCACCATGACCTCCTCCGGAGCTCGCCCACCTCGGGCGCCAGACGACAGCGCCCGCGCGGCCGCCGCAGCCTCCAGGCGATCGTCGCCATCGCCGCCGTGCTCCTCACCGGGTCGATCGCGGCTCCCGCCCACGCCGACACCTTCGCCTCGTGGGACGACGTGCAGAAGGCCCGCGGCGACGAGCAGGCCCAGCAGGCGCTCGTGCAGCGCATCAACGACGAGATCGCGTCGCTCCAGCAGAAGGTCAGCGACGCGCAGGACCTCGTGGTCCAGCGCGGCGACGAGCACGACAAGGCGCAGCAGGCGGCGGATGACAAGCAGGCGGAGACGATCCTGCTCCAGCAGAGGGTCGACGAGGCTGCCGAGAAGGCCACCAAGTCCCAGGAGCAGGCGGCCGGCCTCGCCAAGCAGCTGATGCGGTCCGGCGGGCAGAACCTCTCCGGCACCCTCCTCCTCAGCGAGGGCGACGGCAGCGACGACCTCCTCGACAAGCTCGGCACCATGAGCAAGGTCGCCGAGAAGTCCGACCAGATCTACGCGATCGCGCTCCAGGACCGCAACGCCGCCAAGTCCCTCAGCGACCAGGCCCAGGTGGCGCTCACGGAGCTCGATGCGCTGAACGCGAAGGCCGAGCAGCTCCTCGAGGAGGCCGCCCAGGCGCAGCAGGACCTCGAGCAGGCGCTCGAGGACCAGAGCGCGCAGAAGGCGGACGCCGACGCGAAGCTCTCCGTCATCACCGAGAACCGCGAGGCCACCGAGGACGACTACCAGGCGGGCGTCCGCAAGCGCCAGGCCGACGCGGACGCACTCGCCGCGAGCCAGGGCGGCGCGGGAGGCGACGTCTCGCCCGGTGCCATCAGCTCATCCGGCTGGACCGCGCCGCTGCCGGGAGCCAGCACGAGCAGCTTCTTCGGGTACCGGATCCACCCGATCTACCACACCAAGATCATGCACGCGGGCGAGGACCTCGTCCGCGGGTACAGCTGCGGCGAGACCCAGTACGCGGCCCACTCGGGCACCGTGAGCTTCGCGGGCCGGAACGGCGGCTACGGCAACTACATCCGCATCGACCACGGCGGCGGCGTCTCCTCGGCCTACGGGCACATCATGGACGGCGGCACGCTCGTCCGCACCGGCCAGCAGGTCGTCGCGGGCCAGCCCATCGCCCGCACGGGAACCACGGGCGGCTCCACCGGGTGCCACCTCCACTTCGAGATCCGCATCGACGGGAACGCCGTCGACCCCGTGGCGTTCATGCACGGCCAGGGCGTCTCCATCACCAGCACGCATTGACATGAGGAACGACATGAACCACCTCCGCCCGACCACGGTCGTCATCTCCACGATCGCCGTGGGGGTGATCGCGGTGTCCAGCGGCGTCGCCGCCCAGACCGCGTTCGCCGCCACCGACTACCCCTCGTGGGCCGACGTGCAGGCGGCGAAGGCGAACCAGGCCGACACGCAGGCGGCCATCGACCGCGTGACCGAGCTGGTCACGGGCCTGCAGGAGTCCGCGGACCAGTCGAACAAGGCCGCGCTGATCGCCGGCGAGAAGTACGCCGAGGCGCAGGCCCTGCGCGACGCGAAGGCGGACGAGCTCGCGCGCCTGCAGAAGAAGGCCGACGAGGCGCAGGCCACGGCCCTCACCAGCCGGATGCGCGCCGGGCTCCTCGCGAGCCACCTCGCCCGAGCGGGCGGCCAGGACATCACCGCGAGCCTCTTCTCGTCCGACGGGGAGGACGCGGAGGAGCTGCTGCGCTCGCTCGGCACGATGTCGAAGCTGTCCGAGAGCACGCAGTCCGTGTACCAGCAGGCGCTCGCGGATCGCAACAGCGCCGCGTCGCTGAGCGACCAGGCGCAGGTCGCCAAGGACGATCTCGCCCGCCTCGCGGACGAGGCCCAGCAGGCTCTCGACGACGCGAACTCCGCCGCCGCGACCGCGCAGGCCGCGGTCACCGAGCAGACGCGCAACAGCGACCAGCTCATCGCGCAGCTCGCGCTCCTCAAGGACTCCACCGCGGAGATCGAGGCGCAGTACATCCAGAGCATCACGCAGCCGCCGATCCCCGCGGCCGCGGCGGCCCCGGCGGCCTCCTCCGGGTCCTCGTCCGGCGGCTCGTCCGGCGGGTCGTCGTCCGGCGGTGGCTCCTCATCCGGCGGCGGCGGCGGTGGTGCGTCGTCCGGTGGCGGTGGCGGATCCTCGTCCGGCGGCGGATCGAGCGCGCCCGCGCCCGCCCCCGCGCCCCAGCAGC
>NZ_JAAVCB010000116.1:0-62147 GCF_014802555.1 Clavibacter sp.
CGGGCCGACGCGCTTGACCCCTTCATCGAGCACTACAACACTGAACGAATCCACTCAAGCCACGGGCTCACGCCCGCGGCCCGAGTGTCACCAACGTCATGACCCAGTACAGCTAGCGCACGCGAGTGGATCCGGCACTTCGGCTACTGTGTCGCGGATGGACTGGCGCGAGGACCGGATCGGGTCGGCCCGGAGGGGCGAGAACCCCACGGTCCTCGCGGAGCTGGGCGCGGGATGGGCCGTCATCGGCGACGTGCAGTTCCTCCCCGGCTACTGCGTGCTGCTCGGGACGGACCCCACCGCGACCGCCTTCGCGGAGATGCCGAGGGCCGAGCGGGTCCGGTTCCTCGCCGACGCCGATCTCCTCGCCACAGCCGTCGAGCGGGCCTGCCGCGACCTGGTGCCGGGCTTCCGGCGCGTCAACATCGAGGTGCTGGGCAACGCCGACGCCTTCGTCCACGCGCACGTCTGGCCTCGGTACGCGTGGGAGCCGCCCGAGCTCGTCGCGCGACCCGTCTGGCTGCACGCTGCCGAGCGGTGGCGGGATCCCGCGACAGCGCTCGGCGACGGGCACGCCGAACTCCGCGCGAGGATCCGCGCCGAGCTGCATGTCCTCGCCCGGGACGAGGCGGTCGAGGTCAGGGCGCGGTGACGAACCCGTGGTCGACCATGAACTGGAAGGCCACGTCCGCGGGCTCCTCGCCCTGGTCGTCGACCCGGAGGTTCATCTCGCGGAGGGCGTCGTCGGTGATGACGGGGGAGATCCGGTCGAAGACGTCCTGGAGCCCCGGGTACTCGGCGAGGGTCGCCGAGTCGAGCACGGGCGCGAGGTTGTAGGCCGGGAAGAAGCCGAGGTCGTCCTGGAGGATCGTGAGGCCGAGCTTGTCGATGCGGCCGTCGGTCGTGAAGACCTCGCCGAACTCGCACGTGCCGCGGTCCGTGGCCGTGTAGACCGCGCCCGTGTCGAAGATCGAGACGTTGCCGTCGGGCACGCCGTCGGCGGATCCGCGCGGGATGCCGTACGTCTCCAGCAGCGGAGACAGCCCGTCGGAGCGCGAGTTGAACTCCGCCTCCACGCAGAACGTGCGCTCGTCGACGGGGAGATCCTTGATCTGCGACAGCTTCGTGATGCCGAGCCGGTCGGCCTCCTCGCTCCGGATGGCGAGCGCGTAGGTGTTGTTGAGCGGCGCCGGGGTCAGCCAGGTGAGCCCGTTGGCCGCGTCGGCGTCGCGGACCGCCTCGTACTGGGCGCGCTGGTCCGGGATGCCCTTCGGCTCGCCGAGGTAGCTGAGCCACGCGGTGCCCGTGTATTCCCACGTCATGTCGGCGCCGTGGCTCGTCATGAGCTCGCGGGCCGGCACGCTGCCCGGCACGTTCGTCTGGTCGGTGACGTCGAAGCCGGCCGCCTTCGCCGCGATCACGGCGATCTTGCCCAGGATCAGCTGCTCGGTGAAGTTCTTCGACGTGACGGTGAGGTGCGCGCCGGCCGGCAGGTCGAGCGGCTGGATGGAGCCGGGCGCGGTGTCGGGGACGTAGGCCGTCGCGGGCTGCAGGCCGCAGCCGGTGAGCGTGGCGAGGGCCGCGGCCACGAGCGCGGGCACGCCGAGCGCGCGACGCAGGCGGGCGGAGCGGGGGAGGGGCGACACGGTCAGAGTCCCTTCGGGCGGGCGACGTGCTCGACGACGCGGCCGAGCCAGTCGATGGCGAGCGCGAGGAGCGCGATGAGCAGGGCACCCGAGACGAGCACGGGGTAGAGGTAGAGGTTGACGCCCGTGGTGATGAGGATCCCGAGCCCGCCGCCGTTGACGAACGCGGCGAGCGCCGCGGTTCCCACCAGCAGCACGAGGGCGGTGCGGATCCCGGCGAGCATGACGGGGACGGCGAGCGGCAGCTCGATGCGGAACAGCACCGCGGCCCGGCTCATGCCCATGCCCCGGCCGGCCTCGACGAGGCGCTCGTCGACGCCGCGGATGCCGAGGATCGTGTTCCCGAGCACGGGCAACGCCGCGTAGACGACGAGCGCGACCAGGCTCGCGACGAAGCCGTTCGGCACGAGCATCGCCAGCAGCACCACGAGGCCGATCGCCGGGGCGGCCGTGCCGAAGTTCGCCACGGCGAGCACGGGCGGGGAGAAGCGCCGCAGGCGACCACGGGTCATCAGGACGCCGAGCGGGATCGCGATCACGAGCACGATCGCCGCGGCCGAGAACGTGAGCGCGAGGTGCTCGAGCGTCGACTTCCCGAGCGCGGCGGGCGCGAGCGTGGTGCGCTCGACGGCGGTGAGCGGCGCCACGGCGAGCCAGACGAGGTACGCCCCGAGCACCGCGGCGATCGCGACGGGCTGCGCGATGAGCCCGCGCCAGCCCTGCGCGCCGCCGACGGCGTCGGTGCGGGCGTCGGTCACGGCGCTCATCCGGCCTGCCCGTCACGCGCGGCGGGCGACTCGGGGGCGACGGATCCTGCCGACTGCTCGGCCCGGGCCGCGTCGGCGCCCACCGTGCCGATCGTGCCCGTGTTCGTGCCGACGGGTGCACCGTCGACGCCGCCGGCCGCGGACGCCCGGGCGCTCGTGATGGCGTCCATGACGGTCTCGACGTCGATCACGCCGAGGAAGGCCCCGCCGCGGCCGGTGACGAGCGCGGCGCCCGCGCTCGAGACGAGCATCGTGTCGAGCGCGTCGTTGAGGGTCGCGCGGGCGCCGATCACCGGCAGCCGCGGCTCCGGGACGGCGCCGATCACGTCGATCCGGCCGAGCTGGCGGCGCGACGGCCACTGGATCGGCCGTTCGCGGGCGTCGACGACCACCGCGTGCTGGTGCCCGACCTCGTCCATGCGGGCGAGCACGTCGCGCGCCTGGTCGCCCGGGTACGCGATGACCGCGTCGGCGAGCGGCACCTCGTCCACGCGGCGGAGCGTGAGCTGCTTGAGGCCGGCGCCCGAGCCGATGAACTCCTCGACGAACGCGTCGGCTGGCTCGGCGAGGATCCGCTCGGGGGTGTCGTACTGCACGATGCGCGCGCCCTCGGCGAAGACGACGATCCAGTCGCCGAGCTTCACGGCCTCGTCGAAGTCGTGCGTGACGATGACGATGGTCTTCTGCAGCTCGGCCTGGATTCGGATGAGCTCGTCCTGCAGGCGCTGCCGCGTGATGGGGTCCACGGCGCCGAACGGCTCGTCCATGAGGAGCACGGGAGGGTCGGCCGCGAGCGCCCGGGCGACGCCGACGCGCTGCTGCTGTCCGCCGGAGAGCTCCTTCGGGTACCGGTCGCGGTACTGCTCGGGGTCGAGCGACACCAGCTCGAGCAGCTCGTCCACGCGGGCGCGAATGCGGGCGGCCTCCCAGCCGAGCATCTTCGGCACCACCGCGATGTTCGCGGCCACGGTCATGTGCGGGAAGAGCCCGCCGGCCTGGATCACGTAGCCGATGCGCCGCCGCAGCTCGTCGCCGTCGATGCCCGTCACGTCCTCGTCGCCGAGGACGACGCGGCCCTCCGTGGGCTCGATGAGGCGGTTGATCATCTTGAGCGTCGTCGTCTTGCCGCAGCCGGACGGGCCAACGAGCATGACGATCTTGCCGGCGGGGATCTCCAGCGTGATGCCGTCGACGGCGGGCTTCGCCTGTCCCGGGTACCGCTTGGTGACGCCGTCGAGCAGGATCGAGCGGCCGCTGATCTCGGGGGTGGTGGTGGTCTCAGACACGGATGCCTCTCGGAGTGGTGAGCCGACCGATGCCGACGAGGACGAGGTCGAGCAGGAGGGCGAGCAGGACGACGCCGATGACGCCGGTGAGGACGGACTCGGTCGAGTTCGCGCCGCCGAGGCGGGAGAGCCCGGAGAAGATGAAGCCGCCGAGACCGGGGCCGAGCACGTAGGCGGCCACGGCGGCGATGCCCATGACCATCTGGGCGGACACGCGGATCCCGCCGAGGATGACGGGCCACGCGAGCGGGAGCTCGACGCGCAGCAGCGTGCGGACGCGGCCCATGCCGATGCCGCGCGCGGACTCCACGATCGAGGGGTCGATCCCCGTGAGCCCGACCACCGCGTTCCGCAGGATGGGCAGGACGGCGAAGAACGTGACGACCGCGATGGCCGGCGCGACGCCGAAGCCGAGCGGCGCGATGAGCAGCCCCACGAGGGCGAAGGCGGGCAGCGTCAGCCCGATCGCCGAGACGCTGTTGGCCAGCGAGCTGAGCGGGCGGCTGCGGTAGACGAGCGCCGCGATCCCCACGGCGATCACCGTCGCGAGCACCAGGCACTGCACGACGAGGCTGAGGTGCTGCCACGCGGAGAACGCGATCTGGTCGGCGCGGGAGGACAGGAAGTCCCACATGTCGGTCTCCTCAGGATGGGTCGGTCACCGGGAGGGGCATCGGCAGTGGCCCACCCTACGCAGGCGACCCGGATGCGCGAAGTTCGCCATCGCCCGCACGTCGGTGGTATCACGCGCGCGCCGCGGGCGGGCGCGCGCGCTGTCGTCGCGGTGCCGGTCGTCTCGGAGGCGCGCTCGGGCGTCGCCCAGGCGCGCTCGCCTACGCTCGTGACCCTGGGAGCCGCCCGACCGGTTCCCGCGAGGAGCCACCGATGCCCGTCCCGTCGCGCGATGCCGACGCGTACGCCGTGCTCGGCGTCGAGCCGTCCGCATCGCAGGACGAGATCCGCCGGGCGTACCGCCGCCGCGTGCGCGACGCCCACCCCGACATGGGCGGCAGCGCCGACGAGTTCCAGGCCGTGCGCGACGCGTTCGAGGCGGTGGGGGATCCCGAGAGCCGCGCCCGCTACGAGCGCACGCTCCGCGAGGCCCCGGCCCCCGAGGATCCCGTCGGCCGCGCCCACCCCGCATCGCCCGGCTCGAGCTCGACGGGCGACGCCTGGGATCCGGCGTCCCGACGCGGTCGTCCCGGTGCCCCGCGCGAGCGTCCCGCCGCGCGCACCCGCAGCTTCGGACACCCCGGCGGGTTCGCTCGCCTCCGCTACCTGTCCCTCGTGCGCGAGTGGCTGGCGGATCCCGAGGAGCCGTCGGTGCCCGCTGCGCCCGTCCCGCCTCGCGGCGGCCGCGCGCTGTCCGACCGGCCTGAGCCCTACGTCCGGCGCGCCCGCGCCATCGCGCCGCCCGTGGTCGCCGTCCTGCTGGCTCTCGTCATCCTCGTCTCCGGGCTCGGCGCGCTGGCCGCCGCGGTCGGCCTCGTCGGGGGCGCGGCCGCGGGCCTCGTCGCCGCGGGCCCGCTCGGACGCGCCTGGTTCCGCGCGGAGGAGCCGCGTCGGCACGCGGCGGAGCAGCTGCAGACGGACGTGCTCGCGCACGAGCGGGCCGTCCGCGCCTACCCCGACCTCATGGCCGCCTACAGCGCGCGCCTCGCCCGCCTCGAGGGGCTGCGCCGGCGCTTTGAGGCCGACGCCTACGCGCCGGACCTCGTCGCCGAGGTGCCGCCGGCGGCCTCCGAGGCGCTGCGGGCGGCCGTCGCGCAGGAGGAGACGGCGCGCGAGCTGATGGAGCTCGGGCCGTCGTACGCGTTCTGGAACGGCGTCGCCGTGCCGCGCTCGGGCGACGCCATAGACCACCTCGTGCTCGGGCCGCAGGGGCTCGTCGCGGTCGAGTCGGTGCCGGGTGGGTCCGCCGCCGCCACCGACCCGTCGGCCCGCGACGCCGTGCTCCGGGGACTCGACGGCCGGGCCCGGGCTCTCGCCCGGGAGATGGACGTGCCCGTGGTCGGCCTCGTGCTGTCGCTGCCGTCCGGGGTCCTCGGTGCCGCGCCCGTCGTCCTGCACGCGGCCGACGACCCGCACGCGCTCCCGGCCTACGCGGTCGCCCGCACGCTGCTCGCCGACCACGTCGCCGCCGGACTGCCCGGACTCCGCGCCATGGACGCCGAGCGCCTGCTCGCCGTGCGCACGCGGCTGGTGCTCGACGCGCGCTTCGTCTGAGGCCGCGTGCCGGATGCCGCCGGTCGGCGGCGGCGGGGCTCAGCGGGGGAGCGGCACGTCCAGCTCGCCCGCGCGCACCATCCACTCGACCGCCTCGCGCGCGGCCTCCTCGCTCGTGTACCGCGGCACGTAGCCGAGCACGTCGCGGGCCTTGTCGATGCTCGCGACGTGGCTGCGGCTGAGGTGCTGCCAGCTGGCGTCGGCGTGATCCGGCTCGGTCCGGGCGCGGAAGCCGTCCCAGTCGAGGTGCTCCAGCTCGGGCTCGCGGCCGAACCACGCGGCCGCCGCCCGGGCGAATCCGCGCACCGAGAGCGCGCGATCCGAGACGGCGTGGAAGCTCTCGCCGACGCTCGTCTCGCGGTTCGCGATGGCGAGCTGCACGACCTGCGCGACGTCGTCGGCGTGCACGTGGTGCATGGTCTCGCTGCCCGATCCCGGCACGGCGAGCGGGTCCCCGGCGGCGAGCGCGGTCCAGACGGCGGGGTCGAGGTTGCCCACGGGGGTAATTACGGGCCAGCCGCCGCCGCTGATGTGGCCGGGGTGGACGACCGTGCACTGCAGGCCGCCTCCCCTGGACTCCGCGATCAGGTAGCGCTCGATCTCCGCCTTCTGCACGCCGTACTCGCCGAACGGCTCCTTCGGGTCGTCCTCGCGCAGGGGGAGGGCGGTGCTGAGGCCGTGGGTCCAGATGCTGCCGATGTGCACGAGGTGGCGCACGCGGCCGCGCAGCCCCTCGACGAGGTGGCGTGCTGACGCCGGGGTGAAGCAGACGAGGTCGACGACGACCTCGGGGGCCAACGCGGCTATCCTGTCGGCGAACGTGCCCGCCGCGTCCTCTGCGTCGCGGTCGACGCGCACGCGCTCGACGCGGTCCCAGAGCGGCGACTGCCGGTACGGCTCGCGCGTGCCCCGGCTGACGGCCACGACGTCGTGCCCGGAGTCGACGAGTCGGGGGACGAGGAAGGTCCCGATGTGGCCGGTGGCTCCGATGACGACGACGCGCATCCCGTCACCCTAGCGCCGCGTCGGACGCCCGACCGGCCCGGGGATCAGATCCAGCCGCGCTTCCGGAACGCCGCGTAGAGGATGACGCCCATCAGCACCATGAGGCCGAGCGCGAGCGGATATCCGTAGGTCCACTTCAGCTCCGGCATGTTCACGAAGTTCATGCCGTAGATCGTGCCGACGAGCGTGGGCGCGAAGAGGATCGCGGCCCAGGAGGAGATCCGCTTCACCTGGTCGTTCTGGGCGAGGCTCGTCTCGGTGAGCTTCTTCATCTCGTCGTTCTGGCGCTGGCCGACGAGCGTCGTGTGCACGGTGAGCGCGTTCTGCAGCAGGGTCCGGAACGCGTCCGCGCGCTCGGCGACCCGGATGACGTGGTCGTGCACGTCGCGGTAGCCGCGGCGGAGCTCGAGGTCGACGTCGTGCTCCTCGGCGCGCTGGCGGAGGTCGTCGAGGATGGAGCCGAGCGGCGCGGTCGCCCGCTGGAACGCGGTGACCTCGCGCATCAGCGCGTAGATGCGGCGGGAGACGTCGGGGTCGGCGCCGAAGATCTGGTCCTCGACCTCGTCGACGTCGTCCTCGAGGCCCGACGCGACGGGGCCGTACTCGTCGACGACCTGGTCGAGGATCGCGTACATGACGGCGCGCGGTCCGAGCGCGAGGAGCTCGCGGTCCTCCTGTAGCCGATGGCGGACCGCGGAGAGGTCGGGCGACTCCGCGTGCCGGATGGTGACCACGAAGTCGGGCCCGACGAACACGTGCAGCTCCCCGAACTCGACGCGCTCGTCGGCGTCGAGGTAGCGCGCGGGGCGCAGCACCACGAACCAGGTGTCGCCGTAGCGCTCCATCTTCGAGCGCTGGTGCCCGCTGAGCGCGTCCTCGACGGCGAGCGGGTGCAGGCCGAACTCGTCGGCGACGCGGTGCAGCTCCTCGGGGTCCGGCCGGTACAGGCCGATCCACGCGAGGCCCTGGCGCGCGCGCATGACCTCGAACGTCTCGTCGAGACTCTCGGGATCCGCGGTGCGGACACCGTCCACGTACACGGCACTGTCGACGACGGTCATCGGATCTCGCTCTCGGGTCGGGGGACCCGCATGGGCCGAGTGCGACTGTAGCCGGGTGCCGACCGAAGGAGCAGGGAACGAGGAAGAGCCGGCCGGATCCTCGTGGATCCGACCGGCTCTCGTGTGTGTCCGAAGGGGGACTTGAACCCCCACGCCCTAATACGGGCACTAGCACCTCAAGCTAGCGCGTCTACCAATTCCGCCATCCGGACAGGATGTGCGGCCCGCCGTCTCCGGCTGCCGAGAGACGACATTAGCACGGCCCGGGAGGCTCCCCGACCACCCGGCGGCAGGACGCCGCGTCCGGCCTCGATAGCGTGGACCCATGACCGACACGCTCCCCGACGACCTCGACGCCACCGCCCGCGTCGCCCGCGACCTCATCCGGTTCGACACGACCAACCACGGCGAGGGCCGGTCGGAGGGGGAGACGGAGGCCGCCGAGTACGTCGAGCAGCACCTCAAGGATCTGGGGCTCACGCCCGAGCTCATCGACGCCGCGCCCGGCCGCACGAGCGTCCTCGCCCGCATCCCGGGGCGCAACCGCGACAAGCCCGCGCTCGTCGTCCACGGCCACCTCGACGTCGTGCCCGCCGACCCGGCCAACTGGACGGTCGACCCGTTCGCCGGCGTGATCAAGGACGGCATGCTCTGGGGCCGCGGCGCCGTCGACATGAAGAACATGGACGCGATGATGATCACCGCGCTGCAGGAGATCATCACCTCGGGCCGCGCCCCCGAGCGCGACCTGATCATGGGCTTCTTCTCCGACGAGGAGGCGGGTGGCGTGCTCGGCTCCGCGTACGTCGTCGAGAACCGGCCCGAGTGGTTCGCCGGCGCGACCGAGGCCATCAGCGAGGTCGGCGGCTACTCCATCGACCTGGCCGGGAAGCGCGCGTACCTGCTGCAGACGGGCGAGAAGGCCCTCGTCTGGATCCGCCTGGTCGCCACCGGCACCGCGGGCCACGGCTCGCAGGTCAACCGCGACAACGCCGTCACGCGCCTGGCCGGTGCGGTCGCCCGGATCGGCATGGAGGAGTGGCCCGTCCACCTCACCGACACGACGCGCCAGCTGCTCGACGAGATCGCCCGCATCGTGGGCGCCGACCCGAAGCAGGTCACGCCGGACGACCTCGCGATCGCCACCGGCACGGCCTCGAAGTTCATCGCCGCGACGCTCCGCACCACCACGAACCCGACGCTCCTGCGCGCCGGCTACAAGCACAACGTGATCCCCGACACGGCCGAGGCGCTCATCGACATCCGCGTCCTGCCGGGCGAGGAGGACGCGGTGCTCGCGCGGGTCCGCGAACTCGCTGGCGAGGGCGTCGAGGTGCGCATCGTGCACCAGGACGTCGGCCTCGAGAACCCCTTCGAGGGGCCGCTCGTGGAGGCCATGGTCGCCACCCTGGGCGCGCACGACCCCGAGGCCGAGGTGCTGCCCTACATGCTCTCCGGCGGCACCGACAACAAGGCGCTGAGCCTGCTCGGGATCACCGGCTACGGCTTCGCGCCGCTCAAGCTCCCGGCGTCCATGGACTTCCCGTCCATGTTCCACGGCGTCGACGAGCGGGTCCCGCTCGACGCACTAGTCTTCGGGAGGCAGGTCCTCCGGGACCTGCTCCTGAACTACTAGATCCGAGCCCCAGGTGGGCCACCCGACACGTGGAGCGCACGCTTGAGCTATCTCGAGGCGATCATCCTGGGCCTCGTCCAGGGCCTGACCGAATTCCTGCCCATCTCCTCGAGCGCGCATCTCCGCATCGCCGGGCTGTTCATGGGCGGCGACCCGGGCGCGACGTTCACCGCCATCACGCAGCTCGGCACCGAGCTCGCGGTCATCGTGTTCTTCCGGAAGCGCATCGGCAAGGTGCTCTCGGCCTGGTTCCGCTCGCTCCGCGGCGGCATGCCGAAGGGCGACCCGGACGTGCGCATGGGCTGGCTCGTCATCATCGGCACGATCCCCATCGGGATCGCCGGATACCTATTCCAGGACACCATCCGCACGACCTTCCGCTCCCTCTGGATCGTCGCGATCGTGCTCATCGTCTTCGGCATTCTGCTCGGCCTCGCCGACCGCTTCAGCCGCAGCGACCGCCTCGAGAAGGACATGACGTACGGGCACGGCGTGAGCATCGGCATCGCGCAGGCCCTGGCGCTCGTCCCCGGCGTCTCCCGCTCGGGCGCCACCACCACGGCCGCCCGCGCGTTCGGCTACTCCCGGCCGGTCGCGGCGGAGTACTCGTTCCTGCTCGCCGTGCCCGCCGTGTTCGGCAGCGGCCTCTACGAGCTGGTGAAGAGCTTCGACGAGACCGGCCAGGCGGGCGCGGGGCAGACCGCGGTCGCGACGCTCATCGCGTTCGTCGTCGGCCTCGCCGTCATCGCCGGCCTCATGCGCTACATCTCCACGCGCACGTTCATGCCCTTCGTGGTCTACCGCGTCGCCCTCGGCGTCGTGCTCCTGGTGCTCCTCGGCACCGGCGCGATCGCGGCCTGATCCCGTGCGCGCCTGGCCACGCCCCGTCGTCCCCGCCGTCGCGGGGGAGCCGCCCGTCCCGTCGGTGTTCGACACGAGCGCCGGATCCGTCCGCCCCGCCGAGTGCACGGGCGACGGCCGCGTGGGCCTGTACGTCTGCGGCATCACGCCATACGACGCCACCCACATCGGCCACGCGTCCACCTACCTCGCGTTCGACACGCTCCAGCGCGTCTGGCTCGACCGCGGCTACGACGTCGCGTACGTGCAGAACGTCACCGACGTCGACGACCCGCTGCTCGAGCGCGCGACGGCCACGGGCGTCGACTGGCGCGACCTCGCCGCCGAGCAGGTCGAGCTGTTCCGCACCGACATGGAGGCGCTGCGGATCCTGCCGCCCGACTCCTACGTGGGCGTCACCGAGGTCGTGGACGAGGTCGCGTCCGCCGTCGCCGAGCTCGTGCGACGCGGCACGGCCTATCCGGTCGCCACGCCCGACGCGGTCGTGGCCGGAGCCCAGGACCTCTACTTCGACGTCGCCCGCGCCGGTGAGGACGGACCCTGGGCACTCGGCGACGAGAGCGGCTACGACCTCGACACCATGGCCGCGCTGTCCGCCGAGCGCGGCGGCGACCCGGAGCGGCCCGGCAAGCGCGACCCGCTGGATCCGCTGCTCTGGCGGGCCGAGCGCGCGGGCGAGCCCGCATGGGACAGCGTGGTCGGCCGAGGCCGGCCCGGCTGGCACATCGAGTGCGCCGTCATCGCGCTGCGGAAGCTCGACCGTCCGGTCACCGTGCAGGGCGGCGGATCCGACCTGATCTTCCCGCACCACGAGATGTCGGCCGGCCACGCGGCAGCCCTCACGGGCGAGGACTTCGCGTGCGTCTACGCGCACAGCGGCATGGTCGCCTACCAGGGCGAGAAGATGAGCAAGTCGCTCGGCAACCTCGTGCTCGTGTCGCGCTTGCGGGCCGCGGGCGTGGATCCTCGGGCCATCCGCCTCGCGCTCCTCGCGCAGCACTACCGCGCGGACTGGGAATGGACCGACGAGCTCCTCGCGGAGTCCGTGGCGCGCCTCGCCGCGTGGGACGCGTGGGCAGCTGCCGCGGACGCGTCGGCGACGGCGGGCGCCGACGCGGGGGAGCCCGGCGAGCTCGTGCAGCTCGTCCGCGAGCGCCTCTCCGAGGACCTCGACACGCCGGGCGCGATCCTGCTGCTCGACCTCCGCGTCGCCACGGGCGTCCCCGCGACGCCCGTCGAGCTGGCCGCGGTGGACGCGCTCCTCGGTGTGCGGCTCGGGAGCCCGGCGGCCTGACCCGCGGCACCGCAGGTCATCCGGCCCCTCGGCGCCTCGGCCCTTGGGCCCCTCGGCCCCACCGGTCCTTCGGCGCCTACTGGTCCTTCGGCGCCTACTGGTCCTTCGGGTCCTTGGGGTCCTTCGGCCGCCACGGCTCCTCGGGCCGCTCGTCGCCGCGTCCGCGCGGCCCGTCGCCCCGGCGGAGGTACTTCTCGAACTCCTGCGCGATCGCCTCGCCGCTCGCCTCGGGGGAGTCGACCGTGTCGCGCGCCTGCTCGAGCTGCTGGATGTAGGAGGCCATGTCCTCGTCCTCGCCGGCGAGCTGGTCGATGCCCGCCTCCCACGTCGCGGCCTCCTGGATGAGCTCGCCACGCGGGATCACCACGTCGACCATCTCCTCGAGCTTGTCGATGAGCGCGAGCGTGGCCTTCGGCGACGGCGCGCTGTGCACGTAGTGCGGAACGGAGGCCCAGAGCGAGACGGTGGGCATGCCCATCTCCTCGGCGCGCTGGGCGATGATGCTGAGGATCCCGACGGGCCCCTCGTACGTGCTCCGCTCGATGCCGAGCTCGGCCCGCACGGCCGCGTTCTCGCTCGTGGAGTAGACGGAGATGGGGCGCGTGTGCGGCACGTCCGCGAGCAGCGCGCCGAGCAGCACGACGCCCTCGACGCCGGCGGCGCGCGCGGCGTCCAGCACCTCGGTCGTGAACGCCGTCCAGTGCCGGGAGGGCTCGACGCCCAGGAGGAGGTGGATGCTGCCGCCGTTGTCGCCGCTCACGCCCAGCTGCGCGTCGGCGGCCAGGTCCTGGGCGGGCCGACGCGGGTCCTTCGGGCCGTAGAGCGTGGCGCCCGGCCACTCGAGCTCGCGGGTGCCGTCCTCCGCGAAGCCGATGGTGGGGCGGTTGAACTGGAAGTCGAAGTAGTCCTCGGGGTCCACCGACGACACAGCCTCGAGGTCGAGCAGCTCCTTCAGCGCCCGGACCGCTCCGCTGGCGGCCTCGCCCGCGTCGTTCCAGCCCTCGAAGGCGACGACCAGCAGCCGTCCGCTCACGAACCTCTCGGCATCCGCCACGTGACTCCCGTTCCGTCTCGCCCTCCGGCCGCCCGGCCGGCGGTCATCGTACGATCCTAGGACGCAGCGCCTCGCCGGTAGACTCGCTCCCCGTGATCAGCAACAGACCCGCGGCCGTCCTCTGGGACATGGACGGCACCATCGTGGACACGGAGCCCTACTGGATGGTGGCGGAGGAGGCCCTGGTCGGCTCCTTCGGCGGCACGTGGACCCACGAGGACGGGCTCCGACTCGTCGGCAACGGGCTGGACGACTCGGCGCGGATCCTCCAGAAGGCGGGCGTCGACCTGCCCGCCGCGGAGATCATCGACCGGCTGAGCGACCGCGTGATGGAGCAGATCCTCGTCGAGGTGCCGTGGCGCCCGGGCGCGCGGGAGCTCCTCCGGGAGATCCGCGAGGCCGGCATCCCCACCGCGCTCGTCACCATGAGCATCGGCCGGATGGCGCGCCAGGTCGCCGACGCCGTGCCCTTCGACGCGTTCGACCACGTGGTCGCCGGCGACGACGTGGCCCGCAGCAAGCCGCACCCCGAGGCCTACCTCACCGCCGCCGGGCTCCTCGGCGTCGACATCCGCGACTGCGTCGCCATCGAGGACTCGGTGCCGGGCGTCGCCTCCGCCACCGCGTCGGGCGCGACCGTCGTCGCCGTCCCGCACCACGTGCCGCTGCCCGCGGACGACGCCTACGTGCTCTGGGACACGCTCGCCGGCCGCACGCTCGCCGACGTCGAAGCCGCCCACGCCGACCGCCGCGGCACCGCGGCCCCGATCCGCGACGAGGTGCGCGCATGACCGTCGACACCGCTGCCGCGCGCTTCAGCGGGCCCTTCCGCGCGGGCGACCGCGTGCAGCTCACGGGCCCCAAGGGCCGCCTCAACACGATCCTGCTCGAGCCCGGCAAGGTGTTCCACACGCACCGCGGAATGATCGACCACGACGACCTCATCGGCCTGCCCGACGGCAGCGTCGTGAAGAACAGCGCGGGCATCGAGTGCCTCGCGCTCCGGCCGCTGCTGTCCGACGTCGTCATGTCGATGCCCCGCGGGGCCGCCATCATCTACCCGAAGGACGCCGCCCAGATCCTCGGCCTCGCCGACGTGTTCCCCGGAGCGACCGTCGTGGAGGCGGGTGTCGGATCCGGCGCCCTGTCGATGTGGCTGCTGCGCGCCCTGGGTCCCACCGGCACGCTGCTCTCCTTCGAGCGCCGCGAGGAGTTCGCGGACGTGGCCCGCGGCAACGTCTCGAGCTACTTCGGCCACAGCCCGGAGAACTGGTCCATCACCCTCGGCGACCTGGCGGAGGCCCTGCCGACCGTCACCGAGCCGCACTCGGTCGACCGGGTGATCCTCGACATGCTCGCACCGTGGGAGTGCGTCGACGCGGTGGCCGAGGCGCTCACGCCCGGCGGCGTCCTGCTCTGCTACGTCGCCACCGTCACGCAGCTGTCGCGCGTCGCGGAGGCGCTCCGCGACTCGGGGCTCTTCACGAACCCCGACGCGAGCGAGACCATGATCCGCGGCTGGCACGTGGAGGGGCTCGCCGTCCGTCCCGAGCACCGCATGATCGGGCACACGGGCTTCCTCATCACCGCCCGCCGCCTGGCCCCGGGATCCGTCCTGCCGCAGCTCAAGCGCCGCGCGTCGAAGTCCGACTTCAGCGACGAGGACATGGAGGCCTGGACCCCCGGATCGCTCGGCGAGCGCCGGGTGAGCGACAAGGTCCTGCGCAAGCGCGTTCGCATCGCGGAGCACGGCGCCGAGCTCGCGGGCGCCCGTGACGCGGCGGAGTCGGGCGACGGTGCCGTCCCCGACGACGCGACCGCTGCGCCGGAGCCGGGCGACCCCACCGCCTAGGATGACAAGGCCGATCACGCGGGTGCGTGCCGGCCGCCCCCACCACCGAAAGAGGAGTCACGTGCGCCGTTCCGCCGCGCTCACCGTCTGCGCAGGACTCGTCCTGACGCTCGCCGCTTGCAGCCCCTCCGGGTCCGGATCCGACGCGGCGGAGGGCTGCACGCCCCTCGCCCAGGCCGGGACGTCGTCGAGCACGGTCACCGCGACGGGAGACGTCGGCAGCGCGCCGGCCTCCGTCACGTTCCCCACGCCGCTCAAGCCCTCGGGCGTCGAGGTCTCCACGATCGTGGAGGGCGACGGGGCTCGCGTGCAGCCGCACCAGGGCATCACGGCGGCCGCCTCCATCGTCGACGGCAAGACCGGGAAGGACCTCGCGGACTACGCGCGCATCGCGCCCAACGCCCGCACCACCGGTTCGCCGCTGTTCACCCCGGCCTCCCTGCACGAGTCGCTGCCGTACCTCGAGGACGCGATGACGTGCATGCCCGTCGGCTCGCGTCTCGCGGTCACGGTCCCCGTGTCCACGGTCTTCCCCGGCCAGGACCTCTCGGCCCAGGGCCTCGCCGCCACCGATGGCCTCGTCCTCATCGTCGACATCACGTCGTCGTTCCCGGAGAAGGCCACCGGTGAGCCGCGGCCCGCCCAGGCCGGCTTCCCGTCCGTCGTCACGACGGACGACGGCGTCCCCGGGATCACCATCCCGCCGAGCACGCCGCCCACCGAGTACCGCGACGCGCTGCTCCGCGCGGGCGACGGCGCCGAGGTCGGCGACGGCGACACGGTGACGCTGCAGTACACCGGCGTCGTCTGGGGCACGAGCACGTCGGCCGAGAAGCAGGCCGTGTTCGGATCCAGCTGGACGGGCGGCGGACCCCTGCAGGTGCCCGCGACCGCCACCACGTCCGCGCCCTCGACGGGAGCCGCCTCCTCGCTCGTCGTCACGCCTGGCCTCGCCAAGGCGCTCGTCGGCAAGCACGTCGGCGACCAGGTCATCGCGGTCGTCCCCCCAGGTGACGGCTTCGGCGACCAGGCTTCGGCCAAGGTGCCCGCCGGGTCCACGCTCGTTTACGTGGTGGATATCCTCGGAACGAGCACCACCAAGTAACGACGCATCGCCACCGGCCGGGGGATGCACCGACGTGAGGAACACCGCGTGCCCGAGACATCCCGCCGTCCGACCGTGCCGGTCGAGGAGCGCCTCTTCAGCCTCGTCCTGGCGCTGCTCGCCACCGAGCAGGGCCTGACGAAGAACGAGGTCCTCTCGAGCGTCCAGGGGTACCGGCAGCGCTACCGCGCCGGCGGCGACAACGCGAACCTGGAGCGCCAGTTCGAGCGCGACAAGGACGACATCCGCGACCTCGGCGTGCCGCTGGAGACGGTGGAGCCCCCGGGCCAGGAGGGCAACAACCAGCTCCTGCGGTACCGGATCCCGCGCGGCGCCTACGAGCTCCCGGCCGACCTGTCGTTCACGCCGGAGGAGACGACGCTCCTCAACCTCGCCGCCATGGTGTGGCGCGAGGGGTCGCTCTCGGGGGAGTCGCGGCGCGCGCTCATCAAGCTGTGGTCGCTCGGCGTGGAGTCCGACGACCCGGTCATCGGCTATGCGCCCCGCGTGCGCACGCGGGAGGCGGCCTTCGCGCCGCTCAGCGTCGCGCTGGAGCGGCACGTCCTCGTCTCCTTCGGATACCTCAAGCCGGGGGAGCGGGCCGCCCGGATCCGCACCGTGGCACCCCTCGCGCTCGTGCAGCACCAGGGCAGGTGGCACCTGCACGGCATCGACCAGGACGCCGACGGACCCCGGACGTTCCTGCTGTCGCGCATCGTCGACCGCGTCCGCGTGACCAGCCGCGCCTTCGTCCCCGAGGGGGAGGACCACGCCGAGCGCGCCCTCGCCGACCTCGACCGCGTGTGGGCGAACGGCGTGGGGGAGGTGGCCGTGGCTCCCGGGTCCGACGCGGATATCCGCCTCCGCCGGCGACGCGGGACGGAGGATCTCGGCGACGGGCGGCTCCGCGTGCACTACTCGGACACCAACCTCTTCGCCGACGAGGTCGCGGGCCTCGGCCCGGAGGCCCGGGTGATCGCGCCGCCGAAGCTGCGGGACGCCGTTCGCGCGCGCCTCGCCGAGACCATCGCCGCCCACCGGGAGGACGCCTCATGACCGACCGCGCCGCGCCGCTCCAGGCGCAGGACAAGCTGGCGTTCCTGCTGGCCCTCGTGCCCTACCTCACCGACCACGGACGCGTGAGCGTCAGCCAGGCGGCCGCGCACTTCCGGGTGCCGCCCGAGCAGATCCGCCAGGCCGTGCGCCTCATCGCCGTGTCCGGCGTGCCGGGCTCCACCTCGTCGTACCAGCACGGCGACCTCTTCGACATCGCCTGGGACGACTTCGAGGACAACGACCAGATCGTCATCACGCACATGGTCGCCATCGACGACTCGCCGCGCTTCTCGGCCCGCGAGGCGGCCGCGCTCATCGCCGGGCTGCAGTACGTCTCGTCGCAGGCGGACGCGAGCGACCTCGACCTGGTCGGCCAGCTCATGGCGAAGCTGGCGCGCGGATCCTCGGCGCAGCCCAGCCAGGTCGCCGTGGCGGCCGGAGCAGGCGACGGCACCCGCGAGGACCTCCGCCGCGCCATCGCGGACGAGCGCCGCGTCGAGTTCGACTACCGGAGCCCGCGGGGCGGCACGGAGCGCCGCGTCGTGGATCCGCTTCGCCTGGAGTCCATGGACGAGGACTGGTACCTCCGCGGCTGGGACCTGGCGCGCGGCGCCGTCCGCACGTTCCGCCTCGACCGCCTCGACGAGCTGGTGGTCACCGACCTCCCGCCCGAGCACCGGCCGCAGGACGTGGTGCTCGGCGACACCCTCTTCGAGCCCAGCCCCGACGACCTCCGCGTCACGCTGGAGGTCGCGGAGTCGGCGCTCCCGCTCCTCGGCGACTTCGTGGGCGACGAGCGGCCCGAGCCCGTCGCCGGTCGCCCCGGCCGCGTCGCCGTCACGGTGCGCGTCGCCCACTACCAGGGCCTCGTGCGCCTGGTCGCGGGGATGGCGGGCGTCGTGGTCGTCACGTCGCCGCCCGAGGCGCGCGCCGCGGTGGCGGAGTGGGCCGAGCGCGCCGCGGCGGCGTACGAGGACGCCGACTGAGCTGCGGGACCGAGCGCCGCGGGGCCGGGCTCCGAAGACCCCGCATCGGGAGGACCTCATCGCGGACCAGTGGCCGCCTAGGGGAAATCCGGGTGAACCGCAATGCCACGCAGGGTGTCCTCGGGGGTCGCGACGGTAGACTCGCCGCGGATCCCGACAACGACTGTCCGGCCCCCCGACCTGAAGGAACGTGAACCACATGCTCGGAAACCTGACCGGCTGGCACCTCGTCATCATCCTCGTCGTCATCGTGCTGCTCTTCGGCTCCACGAAGCTGCCCGCGCTCGCGAAGAGCGTGGGGCAGTCCATGCGCATCTTCAAGGGCGAGGTGAAGACGATGAAGGAGGAGAGCGGCTCCGACCGTCGCGACGACCTCCGCGACGAGGACCGCCGCCGCGACGATGACCGCTACCGCGCGGACGACCGCGACCGTCCCCGCGACTCCGCCCCGCGCGACTACGTGCGCCCCGGCGAGTCCCGCGTCGACGAGCCCCGCTACGACGCTCCGCGCTACGACTCCCCGCGCGACGGCGGGGACTCCCGCCCCAGCGCCTGATCCGTGAGCACCACCGAGCGTCCCCGCCAGAAGAAGCGCGACGCGGAGGGACGCATGTCCCTCGTCCAGCACCTGCTGGAGCTGAAGAAGCGCCTGTTCATCGCGGGCGTTGCGATCATCCTGGCGATGGTGGCCGGCTGGTTCCTCTCCTCGTTCGTGCTGGAGGCGCTGCGCCAGCCGATCGAGACCATCAACCAGGAGCAGGGGCGGAACGCGAGCCTCAACTTCCCGACCATCACGTCGGCGTTCGACCTGCGCCTGCAGATCGCGCTCTACGTCGGCCTCATCATCTCCAGCCCCGTGTGGCTCTACCAGGTGTTTGCGTTCCTGGTGCCCGGCCTCACGAAGACGGAGCGCCGCTACACGTTCGGCTTCTTCTTCTCCGCCGTGCCGCTCTTCCTCGCGGGATGCGCGGCAGGATGGTTCGTGCTGCCGCACATCGTCGCGCTGCTCACGCAGTTCGCGGGCGCGGGCGACTCGTCGTTCATCACGGCGCGCGAGTACTTCGACTTCGTGCTGAAGCTCGTCTTCGCGGTCGGCATCGCGTTCGTGCTGCCGGTGTTCCTCGTGCTGTTCAACTTCATGGGTATCCTCACCGGCGCGACGATCATCAAGTCGTGGCGAATCGCGATCCTGCTGATCATCCTGTTCTGCGCCATCGCGACGCCGGCCGCCGACGTCATGTCGATGTTCCTGCTGGCCGTCCCGATGACGCTGCTGTACCTGGTCGCCGCCGGCATCTCGCTGCTCAACGACCGGCGCCGCGCGCGCAAGGCCGCCGCGATGACGGACGACCTGCTGTCCTGACCCGCTCGGCCTCGACGCCCGTCCCGCGAGGGGCGGGCGTCGTCGCGTCCGCGCCCGGCTGGCGCGCGGATCCGGAGCCTAGGATGGCGGCATCGTGACAGACCAGCTCTCGCCCGCCGAACGCTACGCGGCCTCCCGCTCCCGCCGCAGCCTCCCGCTCCTCGAGTCGTTCGCGAGCGGCCTGCGCTTCGACCTCGATCCCTTCCAGCGCGCCGCCGCCGAGTCGCTGGAGAACGGCCGCAGCGTGCTCGTCGCGGCGCCGACGGGGGCCGGCAAGACGATCGTGGCCGAGTTCGCGGTCTACCTCGCGATGCAGCGGCCGAGCGCGAAGATCTTCTACACGGCGCCGATGAAGGCCCTCAGCAACCAGAAGTACGCCGAGCTCGTGGCCGAGTACGGCCCCGACGAGGTGGGGCTGCTCACGGGCGACACCAACGTCAACAGCCGCGCGCGCATCGTCGTCATGACGACCGAGGTGCTGCGCAACATGCTGTACGCGGACTCCGACCTGCTCCGCGACCTCGCCTTCGTGATCATGGACGAGGTGCACTACCTGGCGGACCGCTTCCGCGGGGCCGTGTGGGAGGAGGTCATCATCCACCTCCCGCAGAGCGTGCGGATGATCTCGCTGAGCGCGACCGTGTCGAACGCCGAGGAGTTCGGGGACTGGCTGCAGGCCGTGCGCGGCGAGACGGACGTGATCGTCTCCGAGGAGCGGCCCGTGCCCCTCGAGCAGCACGTCATCGTGCGGCACCGCATGCTCGACCTCTTCGACTCGTCCGGCCTCGCCGCGACGCACCGCGTGAACCCCGAGCTCGTCCGCATGACGCACGGCGGCGGCCGGGAGGCCGTCCGGGTGCGCGGCGGTCAGGGGCACTCGCGGGGCCGGGCGGGAGCGGGCGGCGGATCCGGTAGACGGGCACCCGGCCCGTGGGACCGCGGCCGCATGGACCGGCCCGAGGTCGTCGCCCTCCTCGAGGAGCGGAACCTGCTGCCCGCCATCTTCTTCATCTTCAGCCGGGCGGGCTGCGACGCGGCCGTCACGCAGGTGCTCCGCGCCGGGGTCCGTCTCACCCACGCGCACGAGCGCGACGAGATCCGTGCCGTCGTGGAGGAGCGCTGCCGCACGCTCCGCGACGAGGACCTCGCCGTCCTCGGCTACTGGGAATGGCTCGAGGGTCTGGAGCGCGGCGTCGCGGCGCACCACGCGGGCATGCTGCCCGCCTTCAAGGAGGTCGTCGAGGAGCTGTTCCAGCGGAAGCTCGTGAAGGCCGTCTTCGCGACGGAGACGCTCGCGCTCGGCATCAACATGCCGGCGCGCACGGTCGTGCTCGAGCAGCTCGAGAAGTTCAACGGCGAGGCGCGCGTGCCGCTCACGCCGGGGGAGTACACGCAGCTGACCGGTCGCGCCGGCCGCCGCGGCATCGACGTCGAGGGCCACGCGGTCATCCAGTGGAAGGACGGGCTGGATCCGCAGGCCGTCGCCTCGCTCGCCTCGCGCCGCACCTACCCCCTCAACTCGAGCTTCCGGCCCACGTACAACATGGCCGTCAACCTCATCGACCAGTTCGGCCGCGAGCGCACGCGCGAGGTGCTGGAGTCGTCGTTCGCGCAGTTCCAGGCCGACCGCGCCGTCGTGGACCTCGCGCGCAAGGTCCGCACGCAGGAGGAGTCGCTCGCCGGCTACGAGAAGGCCATGGTCTGCCACCTCGGGGACTTCCGCGAGTACTCCGGCCTCCGCCGCGAGCTCAGCGACCTCGAGCGCGCGACCGCCGCCCGCGCCGACATGCAGCAGCCGGGCCAGCACGGCGAGCGCGACAAGCGCCAGCGCCAGCTGACCGACCTGCGTCGCCGGATGAAGGCGCACCCGTGCCACGCGTGCAAGGACCGCGAGTCGCACGCCCGCTGGGCGGAGCGCTGGTGGCGCCTCAAGCGGCAGACGGACGCGCTCGGGCAGCAGATCCGCACCCGCACCAACGCGGTGGCCAAGGTCTTCGACCGCGTCACCGAGCTGCTGCTCTCGCTCGGGTACCTCAAGCGCGCCGCCGACGGACAGGTCGCGCCGACCCCCAACGGCCGGATGCTCAAGCGCATCTACGGCGACCGCGACCTCCTCATCGCCGAGTGCCTGCGCACCCAGGTCTGGGTGGACCTCGATCCCGCCGCCCTCGCCGCGATGGCCGCCTCGCTCGTCTACCAGCCGCTCCGCGACGAGGGCGACCGCAACGACCGCAACCTCCCGCGCGGTGCCTTCCGCGCGGCGCTCGAGCGCACCGAGGAGATCTGGTCGCGCCTCGACGACGTCGAGCGCGAGCGTCGCCTCCCCACCACCGACCCGCTGTCCACCGGCCTGTGCGCACCGATGCACCGCTGGGCGCGCGGCGGCAGCCTCGACGCCGTGCTCGACGAGGCCGACCTCGCGGCGGGCGACTTCGTCCGCTGGACGAAGCAGACCATCGACCTGCTCGACCAGCTCTCGATCGTGGCCGACGGCCCCGTCTCCCGGAACGCCCGCACGGCGCTCGACAGCATCCGGCGCGGCATCGTCGCGTACTCGTCGGTGTGACCGCGCTCGCCCGGGCTCCCCGTCGGGAGCGTGCCGTCCCGGCGTCCGCCGGCATCGCGTCCCCGGAGCCCGTCCGTCCTCCGCTGCCGCTGTGGGGCGCGCTCCTCGCCGCCGCCGCGTCGGGCCCCGTGATGGACGCCGCGTTCCCCGACCGCGGGCTGTGGCCGCTCGTGTTCCCTGGCATCGCGCTCGTGCTCCTCGCTCTGCGGGGACGGCGCGCGGGGCCGGCCTTCCTCATCGGGCTGGTCGCGGGGCTGGCCTTCTACCTCACCCACATCGAGTGGGCGTCGCTGTACCTGGGGCCCGTGCCGTGGATCGCGCTGTCGGCGCTGGAGTCGCTGTTCGTCGCGACCGGGGCGGTCGCCATCGCGACGGCGACGCGCTGGATCCCGCGGGCGTTCCCCACGGTCGCCGGCCGCGTGGTGCTGCTGCCGGTCGCGGTCGCGGGGCTCTGGACCGCGCGGGAGGCGATCTCCGCGGTCTGGCCCTACGGCGGCTTCGCGTGGGGCCGGGTGTCCCTGTCCCAGTCCGAGAGCCCGTTCGCGCACCTCGTGACCTGGCTCGGTCTGTCCGGGCTCTCCTTCGTGCTCGTCCTCCTCGTCGCGCTGCTGCTGGAGCTCGCCGCCGAGGAGCGCGTGCGGCGGTCGTCCCGGGCGCTCGTCGCGGGGATCGCGGTGGCCCTGGTGCTCGTGGTCCCGGCCTTCCCGGTCGCGACCACGGGGACCACCCGCGTCGCCGCTGTGCAGGGCAACGCGAAGGCCGGCTACTTCGACGGTGCGCGCTACGGAGACATCCTGCGCGCGCACCTCGCCGCGACGGCGGAGATCCCCTCGGACGCCGACGTCGACATGGTCGTGTGGCCCGAGAACGCGGCCGACGCGGATCCGCTCCGCGACCCCGGCTCGGCGGCCGCCCTCGACCGCGTGGTCGCGCGGCTCGGCGCCCCGCTCGTCGTGGGCACGGTCACGGAGCGCGACGGCCGCTACTACAACGAGTCGCTCGTATGGACCGGGGGAGGGGCGACCGACCACTACGACAAGAAGCACCCCGTGCCCTTCGGCGAGTACGTGCCCGACCGCGCGTTCTGGGAGCCGTTCGCGCCCGACCTCATCGGCCTCATCCAGCGCGAGTACACGCCGGGCACCACCGATCAAGTGATGGACGTCGCGGGGGTGACCGCGGGCATCGCCATCTGCTTCGACATCGTCGACGACCAGCTGACGACCGACATGGTCCACGAGGGCGCAGGCATCATCCTCGCCCAGTCGAACAACGCCGACTTCGGTCGCACCGACGAGAGCGTGCAGCAGCTGGCGATCGCCCGGATGCGGGCGCTCGAGACGGGCCGCAGCGTCGTCAACATCTCGACCGTCGGCACCAGCGCGATCGTCGGCCCGGACGGCCGGGACATCGACCGGCTGCCGTGGTTCACCGCCGGGTCGATGGTGGTCGACGTGCCGACCGCCGACGTCGTCACCCCGGCGATCCTCGTGGGCCGCGACATCGAGTGGCTCGTCTCGGGACTCGGCCTCGGTGCCCTCGCGGTCTCCGGGCTCGGGCTCGGCCGTCGAGGCCGCCGCGCCGCCCGCTGACCGGCTGCACAGTCACCTCCGCGACACAGAAGAGCACCCCTCGGCGGTGCCGAGGGGTGCTCAGATGTCCTTCGCGAGCGGAGGGGTCCGGTCAGGCGCCGATGCGGTGCTGACCGCGCCGCGCGCGGAGAGTGGCGAGGCGCTCCTCGAGGAGCTCCTCCAGCTCGGCGCGCGTCCGGCGCTCGAGCAGCATGTCCCAGTGGCTCCGGGGGACCTTCGCCTCGACCTCGTCGTGGGCGACGGGTGCGCCGTCGGCGTCGAGCAGGCGTCCCTCCAAGCCGCTCTTCGGCGACTCCCACACCTCGGGCACCTCGGCGTCTGCCGAGAACACCACCTCGAACGTGGTGCCGTCCGTCGTGCGGTACGTCTTCCTCTGCCGGGGGGAGAAGCTGACGCCCTCCTCGCTCTGCAGGCTCGTGGACCCGAGCCGCATCCCGCGCAAGCTGCGATCTGCCATGGTGGTCTCCTCTCGCCATGCACTCCCCGTTGTAAACCGTGCGGCTGTGAGGATCCTCTCTCAGGACACCCGGTTCCCAGGCGAATCCCAGTCCCTGCGCCCGAGGGCCGCGAGAGCGAGGTCGGGGCGGTCCGTCACGATGCCGTGGATCCCCGCGCTGACCAGGCGGACCATCTCGTCCGGGTCGTCGACCGTCCAGACTTGCACCTCGCGGACGGCGCGCCCGAGCCGGGCGACCAGCGTGGGGGAGACGGTGCGGATCCCGATCACCCGACAGGGCATCTGCACGGCGTCGACGCCGCGGAGGGCGAGGCGCGTGAGCGGCCCGATCCCGAGCCGGGCGGCGAGCACGGCGAGGACGAGGCGACCCGCGTCGGCGGACGTCGCCGCGCCGGGGAGGAGGGCGAGCGCTCGTCGCCGCCGGGATCCCGAGAACGACGTGACGAGCACGCGGTCGACGGCGTGGGCGTCGCGTATCGTCCGGGCTGCGGCGGCCGGGGCGTGCCGGCCCTTCACGTCGATGTTGATCCGCGCATCGGGCAGGGCCTCGAGCAGCTCCGCGAGCGTCGCCACCCGAGCCCCGGATCCGAGGTCGATCGCGCGCATGTCGGCCAGCGTCACGTCCCGGACGCGGCCGGGGCGGCCGGTGAGGCGGCGGAGGTCGGCGTCGTGCCAGAGAACGCACACGTCGTCGGCGGTGACGTGCACGTCGGTCTCCAGATGCGTGACGCCGAGCGCCCACGCCGCGCGGAAGGCGTCGAGCGTGTTCTCCACGGCGCCGGATCCGGTCCAGCCGCGGTGGGCGAGGACGCGGGGCACGTCGCCGTCGAACCAGGCGCTGCGGGTCACGCGGACCGGACGTCGTCGTCGGGCGCGGGCGAGGGGGCGCCCGATCCGGGCACGTCGCGCCCGTGCGGATCCTCGACCGGGAGGGCGCGGAGCACGGCCGGACGCGCGGCCCCGAGCAGGGCGGCCGCCACGACCACGGCGACCAGCGCCTGCAGCCACCACGGCGCGCCCACGAGGCCGGAGAGCAGGGCCGCCAGCGCCGCGGCGCCACCGCAGAGCGCCCTCAGGTCGAGCCGCCGCATCTCGACGACGACCGCCGTGACGATCAGCGCGAGCCAGACGATCCAGGCATGGTCGTCGAGGAGGACCGTCACCGCTGCTCCCTCGCTCCGTGGGCCGGATGCCCCGAACCTAGCCCACCGCCCGGACGGCGGGCGATAGGCTCTCCTGGCCGTCAGCGTGGTGTCCCGCCCGCGCGGCCCGTCCCGCCCGTCCCTCGCCGGACGACCCGTCGCGCGCACCGGCGCGCACCCCTGGAGGAGTACCGCTGTGAGCACCGTCGACGAGATCCGCCCCTTCGCCCCCGACGAGCTCCGCGGCCGCCGCGCGCTGGTCACCGGCTCGTCCCGCGGCATCGGCGCCGACACGGTCGCGTACCTCGCGGAGGCGGGCGCCGACGTCGTCGTCAACTACCGCAACAAGGCCGCGCGCGCCGAGAAGCTCGTCGCGAAGCTCGTCGAGGGCGGCACGAAGGCCATCGCCGTGGGTGCCGACCTCACCGACCCGGAGTCGGTCGACCGCCTCATGGACACGATCCGCACCGAGCTCGGCGGCCTCGACGTGCTCGTGCTCAACGCGTCCGGCGGCATGGAGAGCGGCATGGCGGAGGACTACGCCATGACCCTCAACCGCGACGCGCAGCTGAACGTCCTGCGGAGCGCGCTGCCGCTCATGTCCGAGGGCGGCCGCGTCGTGTTCGTCACGAGCCACCAGGCCCACTTCATCCGCACCACGCCGACCATGCCCGAGTACGAGGGCGTCGCCCGCAGCAAGCGCGCGGGGGAGGACGCCCTGCGCGAGCTGCTGCCCGAGCTCGACGAGCGGGGCATCGGCTTCGTCGTGGTCTCCGGCGACATGATCGAGGGCACCATCACGGCGACGCTCCTCGGACGCATGAACCCCGAGGCCATCCAGCAGCGCAAGGAGGCCTCGGGCGGCCTCTACAACGTCTCGCAGTTCGCGGCCGAGGTCGCCCGCGCGGTCGTCGACCCGATCCCCGCCGACCACACGCGCCTGGTGGGCGACACGGGCAGCTTCCAGCCCGAGTGAGCTGGGGCCGGGCGACGGCCCGGGGCTAGGCTCGATCCGATGAAGACCACGGATCTCGACCTCCTCACCTCCGTCTCCCGCCCCTCCGTCTCGCCTGACGGCCTGCGCGCCGTCGTCTCGGTGACGCGGCCGCGGGTGCACGCCGACGCGTACACCGGGCAGCTGTGGGAGGTGGCGACGGACGGATCCGCGCCCCCGCGCCGCATCACGCGCGGCTTCCGCGACACCGCGCCCCGGCTGTCGCCGGACGGCACGGTCATCGCGTTCCTCCGCGCGGCGCCCCAGGGCCCGCCGCAGCTGCACGTCGTGCGGGCGGCCGGCGGCGAGCCCGTCGCTGTGACCGACGAGCTGCTCGGGGTCGGCGCCTTCGACTGGTCGCCCGACGGCACGCGCATCGTCTTCGCGTCGCGGGTCGCAGAGCCCGGGCGGTACGGGAGCGTGGAGGGCGTGTCGCCCGCGGCCGAGCCCGCCCGGCGGATCACCACCACCAAGTACCTCGCGAACGGCCTCGGCTGGTCGACCGACCGCCACACACAGCTCTCCCTCGTCGACCTGCCTGACCTCGACGCCGAGCCCTTCGTGGCCGCCGTCCCGTCCGGGTACCCGGACGCCTCGGATCCGGCCGTGCGGGGCGACGGCGCGGACGCGGCACCGTCGGCCGCCGAGCGCGCGGGCGTGCCGCCCGTCGTGCGCCTCACCGACGAGCCCGTCGACCACGACGCGCCGCGCTTCTCCTCCGATGGATCCGAGGTGCTGTTCGTCGCCTCCCGCCACGAGGGCCGCGACGACGACCTGCTCTCCGGCGCCTATGCCGTCGCGGTCCCCGCTGTCGGTGACGCGTCGGCCGGACTGCCGGAGGTCCGTACCGTCGTGTCCCACGAGGCCGGGCTCGGCATCGCCGAGGTCGCCTCCGTCGAGGGCGGCCGGACCTACCTGCTGGCGCAGGACCTGGGGGAGACGGGCGTCGACTTCGTTGCCCGCAACACCGCGCTCTACGTGCTCGACGAGGTCGATGCCGCGCCGCGCGTCCTGACCGACGCCGAGACCGTCGACCTCGGCGGCAGCGGCATCACGGTCGAGGACCGTGACGCGGTGCTCGTGCTCAACGGATCGCGCGGCACGGTGCAGCTGCTGCGCGTCACCGCGGACGGCGCCGTCGAGGCGCTCGTCGACGACCAGGTGGAGGTCGCCGGGGTCGGCGTCGGGGGAGGGGCCGTCGTGATCGCCCTGACCGATCCGCGCACGCACGGGGACCTCGCGCTGGTCCGCACGGATCGGGCTCCCGACGCCGGATCCGCCCTCGTCCCGCTCACCGACTTCTCCGCGCCGCTGCGCGAGACGGGGATCCGACCGCTGCACGAGCTCGTGGTCGAGGGACGGGACGGCTACCCGGTGCACGGCTGGGTCGTGCTGCCCGAGGGGGAGGGACCGCACCCGGTGCTTCTCGTGATCCACGGCGGGCCGTACGCGGCCTACGGCGTGCACCTGTTCGACGAGGCGCAGGTCTACGCCGACGCCGGATACGCGGTGCTCCTGTGCAACCCGCGCGGCGCCGCCGGGTACGGCCAGGCGCACGGCCGCGTCATCAAGGAGCGCATGGGCACGGTCGACATGCACGACGTGCTCGACTTCCTCGACGGCGCGATCGCCGTGTACCACTCCATCGACGGATCCCGCGCCGGCATCATGGGCGGCTCCTACGGCGGATACCTCACGGCCTGGACCATCGCGCACGAGCACCGCTTCCAGGGCGCGATCGTCGAGCGTGGATTCCTCGACCCGGAGCTGTTCACGGGCACGTCCGACATCGGCACGTTCTTCGGCGAGGAGTACACGGGCCACGACGAGGAGACGCGGCGCGCGCAGAGCCCGCAGGCGTTCGTGCACCAGGTGCGGACGCCGACGTTCGTCGTCCACTCCGAGGACGACCTGCGCTGCCCGCTGTCGCAGGCCGAGCGGTACCACCTGGCGCTCGTGCGCGCGGGCGTCGAGACCGAGATGCTCGTCTTCCCGGGCGAGGACCACGAGCTCAGCCGGTCCGGGCGTCCGCGGCACCGCGTGCAGCGCTTCGAGGCGATCCTCGAGTGGTGGGCACGGCACCTGCCCGTCGGCGGCGGCGCGCGATGAGCGACGGGGTGGTCCGCCACGTCCGGCACACCGCGCGGATCCTGCTGGTCGACGAGCGCGACCGGCTCCTGCTGTTCCTCACGAACTACTCGACGAACGTGGACCTGCCGCCGCGCTGGCTGACGCCCGGCGGCGGGATCGACCCGGGGGAGTCGCCCGCCCAGGCGGTGCGACGCGAGTTGTTCGAGGAGACCGGCCTCCGGGTCGACTCCGTCGGCGAGCCCGTCTGGGAGCACGACTACGCGCGGCAGCGGATCGACGGCGACCTCGACACCGGGCACTCGACGTTCTACCTGGTGCGCGCCGACGCGTTCGCACCCGTGTCGGACAACTGGATGCCGGACGAGTTCGACGACATCCACGCCCACCGCTGGTTCACGCTCGACGAGCTCGCCACGACGGAGGATCCGATCGAGCCGGCCGAGATGGTGGATGTCGCGCGTGAGGTGCTGTCCCGCAGCACGTGAGGCGGCTCCGGGACGCCCCTCTCGGGCTGTCGATGAACAGCCGATAATGCATATTATGTCATGTGCGACGCATGCGGATCGTTCTCGGTGGCCGCGCACCACCGCATGAGGTGCTCCGGTCGCGTTGCGACTGGCGCACCTCATGCCGGAGAGCGGCCTGGACGGCAACCCCTCGAGCTCAGGAGCCACGTTGCGCGGCCCTGGTCGGACTTCCGCCTCGTTGGTCGGCCCGTCGACGGCCTGGAGGTCGTTGGAGTCGGTCGCGAGCTGCTCGCGCCCCGCCCCCCGTCCACGAGGCCGCGCCGTGTCCCACCACGCCCACCCGAGCGATGCGTCCCGTCCAGGTGGGAGCAGAGGTGACGCAGGGGCGGCGGCGGACCGGCGGTCGAGGCGCTCCTCATGTCACGTACGCGCCGCCGATCACGCCAACGCGAGGACAGCCGCGTGGCGTGCGAGGCGCTGCCGGCACGCGGCGCCGCACCAAGCGGCCCTGCTCGCGGATCAGATCCGCCAGTCCCTGCAGCACGAGCCGCTCGTGCACCTCATCAGACGGCTCCCGGGCCGCGCGTCGAGTTGACTTCTCGGCGGACCTGTGGATAACCACCGTCCACCCCAGCGCCTGCCCGCATACCGTGTGTCCTCGAGCCCGCCGCGTCCGCCACAGACACTCCCCGTCCCCCCCGGGGCGACTCTCACCCCTGTGCTGAACTCCCCTGGACTCCGGCGGCCCCATCCCCCACGCAACTCCACTCGGAAGGCCCACCATGCCCAACTTCATCACACGCCGCCGCTTCACCGCGGTCGCGGCCGTCGCCATGCTCGCGACGCTCGGTGTTCAGTCGACCGCCCAGGCCGCGACCGCGAGCTACGCCCGTAACGGCGACCCCACGTTGGCCAGCATCTCGTCGATGACCGGTCCGGAAAAGGCGCACAAGACGCGTGTCCTGCCGACGGACGTCACGGGCTTCGGCGGCGGCACGATCTTCTACCCCACCAACACGCAGGGCAAGACCGTGGGCGCGGTCGTGCTCGCCCCTGGCTTCACCGGCCTCAAGGGCAGCGTCGGTTGGTACGGCCCGGCCCTCGCGTCGCAGGGCTTCATCGTGTTCAACATGGACACACTCGACCCGGCGGACTTCCCGAACTCCCGCGCGACGCAGATCGGCGCCGCCATCGATTACCTCAAGAAGGCCCCGGTCCTCAAGGGCCGCCTCGACCCGTCCCGTATCGCGGTGGCTGGGTACTCCATGGGCGGCGGCGGCGCGCTGAAGCTCGCGACCACGCACCCCGAGCTCAAGGCCGTCCTCGCCTTCGCGCCCTACTACGCGAGCGACGACCTGAGCACCAACGCCCTGCCCGAGGCCGCCGGCATCACCACGCCGACGCTCATCATCACCGGCCAGAAGGACGACCTGGCGATCCCCGCCACCTTCGGCAAGAGCTACTACGACACCCTGCCGAAGACCACGCCTCGGCAGTACCTGGAGCTGGCGGGGGCGACCCACGAAGCTCCGCAGCACAAGAACACGGACATCCTGAGCGCGTCCGTCGCATTCCTCAAGACGTTCGTGGACAACGACGAGCGCTACGCGAAGTTCACCTTCCCGTCCCCGCAGCGCCCGAGCCTCAGCGCCTCCATCAGCACCCGCTGACGGACGCTCTGCTCCCCGCATCACGCTGACACGACGGCGGCCGGCTCGACCGGCCGTCGTCGTCGTCGTATGTCGACGACCATGACCAGCCCGCACGACGCCGCTCGCCCTCCGCCCATCCATTCCTGCGGCCCCGCCGACGGCCAACGACTCCGTCGCCCTCGACTCGCGTCCCGAGCACCGTGTGCCGAATAGAGCGCAGGACCCCAGGACCCCAGGACCCCAGGACCCCAGGACCCCAGTGCCTCGCGGGTCGCAGGCACCTGAATCCTCATGATCGCGGCGTCGCGGCCACGCTCGTCATCGTCGACTGGGCTGAGGTCGGGGCCCGCGTCCTCGGATCGTCCACCTCGCTCCCGCGGCGTCGGGCGCGTCCGGGGGCGCCCTCGCTCTCAAGTCGACGCGGTGCTCACGCCGCCGTGAGCACCCTCGTGGGCCTCCTGCTGGTGTGCATGTCGTTCGTGCCCCTGAAGCTCCTTGAGTCGCTGATGTCGGCATCGGACGGCGGCCGCGGAGATCGCCGGTCATGCCGCTCGACGGTATGGCAGGGGCGACGCGCAGTTGGACGGCGAGGGCTCGCGGGGCATGGGACCGTCCGGGACGCGGACGAGCGCCCGCCAGCTCCGCCAGTCGCACGAAGATCGATGATCACGGCGAGGGAGGAGTCGCCCAAATAGGGATCTGCACTGATCTCCGGATGGCGGTCGACGTCTCGTCGGCTCCAGGAGTGCTGCTCACCCACGCCGTCGCCAGATGACCACGGCAGGCACCGAGGCTGCCAGTCCCGTGCTGTGCCCGCTGAGCCTGCTGGACCGCGGCGAGAAAGCTATCGGTCGTGGATATGGGACAACCACACGTTGTTGTGAGGGAGAAACCCTTTCAAGCAGAGCGTCGCGAAGCGGAGCAGGATGTCCATTGAAGATGTTCGCGTAGCCAAGAATAGCGTCGCGCCACAAACCGAAAGCGGCGTCCTGCCCACTGGCCAATATAACGTATCGCCGGTAGAAGACCTCTTGATGAGATGTTGATTACGCGTTTCCCGCGCGAAAGCGCACGGCGCTCTCAGCCCGTGCCCGAGGCGCCTGAACCTGGGCAACGCGCGGGGATCCGGTGCTTTCAGGCATAGGTCCACTCATCTACTACCTCCTCCAGGAGCGCTCTCGAAGAGCAAGAGCTGTGGGACGATAGGCGCAGAGCGGGTACATGTCCAAGGTAGGAGTTCGTCGCATGGGTCGAGCACCGGGAATGGTGGATGTGGCACAGATCGCCGGTGTCTCACACGTCACGGTCAGCCGGGTGCTCAACGGCCACCCGTCCGTGCGCCCGGAGACCCGCGCTCGTGTCGAGGCCGCCATCGCGCAGCTCGGTTACCGACGCAACACCGTGGCCCGGGCGCTGAAGTCCAAGAGGTCATCGACCATCGGCGTCGTCATGGCCGGTTCCGGTCTGTACGAACTCCCCCGCGTGCTGCTCGGCATCGAGACCACTGCACGAGCTGCCGGGTACGAGATCAACCTCGCGAGCTGGCAGGGCAGCGCCGCCTCCGACCTCGCCGAGATGGTGCGGCGCCTGACGGACCAGTCCGTGGAGGGCGTCGCCGTGATCGCCGCCCGCCAGGTGGCCGTCGACGCCCTCTCCGATGTCGTGACCGACGTCCCCATGAGCGTCGTGATGTCCGGCAGCGTCCCCAATCCCCGAGTGGGCTTCGTGGAACTCGACCAGGAGCTGGGTGCCCGGTTGGCTGTCCGTCATCTCCGAGACCTCGGCCATGAGCGGATCGTCCACCTCGCCGGGAACGCCGCGACCTTCGACGCGACCGCACGCGTGCAGGGTTGGCGCGATGAGCTGTCGTCGTCCCCCGACCTGCCGCAGGAGCTGCTGCAGGGTGACTTCACCGCGGCCAGCGGTTACAGCCTCACCTCGGATCTCGCGCGGAGCCCGGACGGCCTGCCGACGGCGATCTTCGCCGGCAACGACCTCATGGCGTTGGGCGCACTGGCCGCTCTCGCGGAGCTCGGACTGTCGGTTCCCGATGATGTCTCGCTCGTCGGGTTCGACGACATCGCCGGCGCGGACCACTTCATCCCGGCTCTCACGACCGTGCGTCAGGACTTCGAGACGCTGGGCAGCACCGCGATGGAGACGCTGCTGTCGACGATGTCCGGACAGGAGCCAGTCCGTCGGCAGATACCGCCGACGCTCGTGGTGCGGAAGAGCACCGCCGCACCGCGGCGCAGCTGAGCTGTCGCGAACAGGTCCTGCTCACTGCCCGGCGGCGATGACGGGGCGGAGCGTCAGTGCGGTCGCCCGGTCTGTGAGAGGCACGTACTCGAACCAGGGGAAGTGAGCTGCATCGACCGTCTCCGGCCGGGTGCCTGTCGCGTGCAAGCCCACATGCACGCCCACGAATCCGCCGGCGTGCTCGGTGCTGAACCAGGCGCGAGGCACCATGCCGATCGTCAGCCACTCGCTCTCACGTCCGTTCCAGTACGAGAACGAGTACGCGTCGAGATCCCCGACCACCCGGAGGGTCGCCTCGCCGTCATGCTCGAGCGCGATCTCGCCGCTGGTACCCGAGGTACCAGCGCGCTCGAACCGGACGATCCGCTTCCCGTCCGCATCCAGCGTCACGGCGAGCGTGGCGAAGTGGCGCTCGTCGTGGAACACCACCAGCCCCGCCTGCTCCGATGATGCCCGCTGGCGGAAGGACACGCTCGTCCGGGCTTCGAAGCACTGATGCTCCTGCCTGCGGGCAACGAAGGACGGTGTGCCGCTGCCCGAGAGCTCGGCAGGTGACACGGTCAGGGATAGCCCATCGCCCGTGTCATGGGCGTGATGCTGGAGAGGTCCCCGGAGGGTCCGCCACCCCTGCGGAAGGTCGGCGTCCGAGAAGCACTCCCGCTCCGGTTCGGGCTCGGAGATGCCGGGTACCCGCTCGTCACCGAGCGCGTCGGTCGGCCGCCGCTCGACCTCAGCGACCCGCCCGTGCCCCGGTGCCAGGAGGAGACCTGCATCCGTCCACTCGGCGGGCACGAGGAACACCTCGCGCCCCAGGGTGTGTGCACCGTCGACGGGGCGCGTGCCGAGGACGAGAGCCCACGTCTCACCCGTCGGGGTCTCCACCACGTCGGCATGCCCGACGTCCTGGATGGGCGCATGCCGACCGAGGTGCCGGTGCGTGAGGAGCGGGCTACGCGGGTCGGTCCGGTAGGGGCCGGTGATCGTCTCGGATCGGGCGGCCGTCACCGCGTGGTTCCGTTCCGTCCCACCCTCAGCGGCGATGAGGTGGTAGACACCGTCGTGCTTGTAGATGTGCGGCGCTTCTGCCCACGCACCGGCGATGGCTCCGTTCCAGAGCACGTGCAGGGGCCCGATCAGCTGCAGACTCTCGAGGTCGAGCTCTTGCAGGTACAGCTCTGCGGGACCGCGCCGGTCGGGATCCTCAGCATCTCGGCAGGCGGAGAACCAGCAGCGTCCGTCATCGTCGAAGAACAGCGACGGGTCGATGCCCTCGGCGTCCAGTATCACCGGCTGCGACCAGGGCCCTGCCGCGTTCCTGGCCGTCGTGACGAAGTTCATGCTGCCCCGCCGCTCACGGGCGACGGTCGACACGACGTAGAACACGCCGTCGTGGTGCCGGATGGTGGGCGCCCAGATGCCATCGGACATGTCCAGGCCCGAGAGGTCGATCTGTTCGGGCCGGTCGAGGACGTGCCCGATCGGCTCCCAGTTCACCAGGTCCCGGCTGCGGTGCACGGGGATCGCGGGCCAGTACGCGAACGAGGAGGTGACGAGGAAGAACTCCTCGCCCACGGCGCACACGGACGGGTCGGGGTTCAGCCCCGTGAGGACGGGGTTCCGGAAGGTGCTCAAGGTGGGACTCCAAGCGATGATGATCGGCGTCTTCATAACGATGACAACGTGAACACTTGACAGTATGGCAACGTTTTCATCACCATGGGAGCACGCACCCGGAGGCCGAGCATCCCCTCGCCCCGAACACGTCGAAGGAGATGTGACATGTCAGCACCGCGCCACCCCGCACGCCGATCGGCCCCGGAGGCCCGTCGACGCCGCCCCCTGGTCATGGCCCTCGCCACGGCCGGAGCCCTCGCCCTCTCGCTCTCCGCCTGCTCCGCTGGCGGCGGGGATGGCGACACCTCGGCCGACGGCCCGGTGACCCTGGACTTCTGGACCTACTCCGTCAAGGGCAACGACCCCAAGGCACAGGCCATCGTCGACCGCTACAACGAGCTCAACCCCGACGTGACCGTCAAGCTCTCCGAGGTCGGCGGCACCGCCGACACCTCCTCGAAGCTGCTCGCCGCGGACCGCGCCGACGAGACCCCCGACATCGTCCAGGTCGAGTACCGGGCCCTGCCGTCGCTCGTCGTCGCCGGTGTCGTGAAGGACATCACCGACGACGTCGCCGACGCGAAGGACGATGTCGCGGACAACATCTGGGACCTCACCACGTTCGACGATCGCGTCTACGGGGTCCCGCAGGACATCGGCCCGGCCATGTTCACGTACCGCAAGGACCTCTTCGAGCAGTACGGCGTGGAGGTCCCCACCACATGGGCCGAGTACGCCGACGCCGCCGAGAAGATCCACACGGCCGATCCGACGGTCTACATCTCCAGCTTCGACCCGGGCGAGTTCCAGTTCTTCGCCGCGCAGGCCGCCCAGGCCGGCGCCGAGTGGTGGACCAACGACGGCGACACCTGGAAAGTCGGCATCGACAGTGAGGAGTCGCTCGCGACCGCCGACTTCTGGCAGGACCTCGTCGAGCGCGACCTCGTCAAGGTCGAGGCCCTCGTCACCCCGGAGTGGAACGCGGAGATCAACGACGGCAAGGTCCTCTCCTGGGCCGCAGCGTCCTGGGTGCCCAGCGTCATCAACGCCGTCGCTCCCGACACGGCGGGCAAGTGGGAGTCCGCGCCTCTCCCCCAGTGGACCGAGGGGGACGCATCCGTCCCGTTCGTCGGAGGATCCGCCTACCTGGTACCGGAGAAGTCCTCCGACGCCGAGGCCGCCGCGAAGTTCGCGACCTGGCTGTCCACCTCCGACGAGGGCTCGAAGCTCCTGCTGAGCCTCGACCTGTACCCCGGCGGAAACGGCGGCCGTGAAGCCACAGCCAAGAGCGCCCCGCCGGCGCTCATGCCCGACCAGGCGGACTTCTACCAGATCGCCGACCAGGTCATCGAGGACACCACCATCCCCGTCACCTGGGGTCCGAACGTCAACGTCGCGCAGACCGTCTTCAACGACGCCATGAACGCCGCCGCCCTGAAGGGCACGTCGTTCCGCGACGTCTACACCGCCACCCAGGACGCGGTCGTCGCCGACCTCGAGAAGACCGGCTACTCCGTCGAGAAGTAGCGCCCCGGGGGCAGCCGCCGCCCAAGCGGCGGCTGCCCCTCCCGCATCATCACCGATACCGTCGGCACTCGAGTCTGGACACTGATGTCATCTCCCCCCACCGCCATCGCGGCACCGGAACGCCCCACATCAGGGCGGTCCCGTCGCCGCCCGGCACGCCGAGGCGCGCTCACGCCGTGGATGTTCGCCAGCCCGGCGATCATCCTCTTCACCGCGTTCCTCGTCATCCCGATCATCTACGCGATCTACCTCAGCTTCCGTGGCTTCCGCGTCAGCGCCGGCGGTGCCTTCGGGCGCCGCGAGGAGACCTTCATCGGCGTGGAGAACTACGTCACCGCCCTCACGGACACCGAGTTCGTCGCCGGACTCGGCAGGGTCCTGATGTACGGGGCCATCTCCATCCCGAGCGTGCTGGGCCTGGCGCTGCTGTTCGCGCTGCTGCTCGACACGCCCCGCGTGCGGTTCCAGAGCTTCGCCCGCACCGCGATCTTCCTGCCCTTCGCCGTCCCCGGCGTGATCGCGAGCCTGCTCTGGGGGTTCCTCTACCTCCCCAGCACCAGCCCCCTCAGCGACATCTCCCGCGCGCTCGGCGGTGGGGCATTGGACTTCTTCGGAACCCCGACGCTCTACTTCTCGCTCGCGAACATCGCGCTGTGGTCCGGCGTCGGCTTCAACATGATCATCATCTACACGTCCCTCCGGGCGATCCCGACCGAGATCTACGAGGCGGCCCGCATCGACGGCGCATCCGAGGTGCAGGTCGCGCTGCGCATCAAGGTGCCGCTCGTGGCGCCCGCGCTCGTGCTCACCGGCCTGTTCTCCGTCATCGGGACGCTGCAGCTCTACAGCGAACCGCAGACGCTCCGGCCGTTCACGCCCCGCATCTCCAGCACCTGGGTGCCGCTGATGAAGATCTACCAGGACGCGTTCACCAATGACAACCTGGGCGCCGCGGCAGCCGCATCGGTGATCCTCGCCGCCGCGATCCTGGCCTTCTCCTTGCTCGTGCTCCGCTTCTTCCAACGCCGGACCTTCGGAGACGCCTGATGACCACCACGCTCCCTACGTCTGCCACCGCCGTCGTCCGTACCGGCGACCGCCAGCCGCGAGTACGCCGGACGAGGGCGAAGCGGCCGCGCCTGGCCGCGACGGTCCTCATCCTGGGTGCGCTCTACTGCCTCATTCCCGTCGCCTGGGTCGTGATCGCATCCTCCAAGTCGCCGAGCGAGCTCTTCACCTCGTTCTCGTTCGCCCCCGGCACCGGGCTGCTCGACAACTTCGCGAACCTCAGCTCCTACGGCGGCGGGCAGTTCTGGCTCTGGTCCCTCAATAGCCTCCTCTACGCCGGAGTCGGCGCGGTCCTCTCGACCCTGATCTCCGCCATGGCCGGGTACGCGCTGTCCAAGTTCCGGTTCCGCGGAAGGGAAGCCCTCTTCTCCGTCGTGCTCGCCGGGGTGCTCGTCCCGGGCATCGTCCTCGCCGTCCCGCAGTACCTGCTGATGGCCGCGATCGGGCTGGCCGGCACGCACTGGTCCGTGCTCCTGCCGGTGCTGATCAACCCGTTCGGGATCTTCCTCTGCCGCGTCTTCGCCACCGCGGCCGTGCCCGAGGACACCCTCGAGGCGGCCCGCCTCGACGGCGCAGGCGAGGTGCGCATCTTCGGCCTCATCGCGCTGCCGATGATGGCCCAGGGCCTCGTGACCGTGTTCCTGCTGCAGTTCGTCGGCATCTGGAACAACTTCCTGCTGCCGTTCATCATGCTGTCGGACCAGGACAAGTACCCCCTGACGCTGGGGCTGTACACATTCCTCTCCAAGGGCGCCGGCGACACCTCCCTCCTACCCGCTGGTGATCATCGGCTCCGCTGTCTCCGTGATCCCGCTGATCGTCCTCGTGCTCGTCCTGCAGCGCTTCTGGCGAGCCGACCTGCTCGCCGGCGGGCTCAAAGGCTGAGCCCGACTGCTCAGCTCCGTCCGTGCAGCCGACGCGTCTCGCCACCCCATGGAGGTCCAGCTCATGACCACCGCTCGACCCCACTCCCCCGCCACCTCGACCGACGACAGGACGCAGCCATGAAGTTCACCGACGGCTACTGGGAGATTCTCCCCGGCGTCACCGCGCTCTACGCGCAAGAGACCCACGACGTGTGGGAGCAGGGCGGCGGCCTCGTCGCGTACGCGCCCACCAAGCGCATCGAGAGCCGCGGCGACACCCTCAACCGGCCCCTGGTCACCGTCTCCCTCACCTCCCCCGCAGAGGGCGTGATCCGGGTCCGCATCGAGCACCACCGCGGCACCCGCGGTCGTGGCGGCTTCTCCCTGCCGGGCGATCAGGGGCAGCGGGTGGGCGAAGCGACCGTCCTCGACGGCATCGGCACCCTGACCAGCGGACCGCTCACGGCGACCGTGCGCGAGGGAGCGCCCTGGTCGCTGGAGTTCACCTCGGGCGGAACGCGCCTCACCGGTTCCGGCCATCGCTCCGTCGGCTACATGCGCGACGCAGCCGGCCGCGCCTTCGTCCACGAGCAGCTCGACCTCGGCGTCGGCGAGCACATCTACGGACTGGGCGAGCGCTTCGGCCCGCTCGTGAAGAACGGCCAGACCGTCGACATCTGGAACGCCGACGGCGGCACCTCCAGCGAGCAGTCCTACAAGAACATCCCCTTCTACCTCTCCGACCGAGGCTACGGCGTGCTCGTGGATGACCCGGGAGCGGTGTCGTTCGAGGTCGGCACCGAGACCGTCGAGCGTGTCCAGTTCTCTGTCGAGGGCGAAGTGCTGGAGTACCTCGTCATCGCCGGCCCTACCGGCAAGGACGTGCTCGAGCGGTACACGGCCCTGGCCGGTCGTCCAGCAATCGTGCCCGCGTGGAGCTATGGCCTCTGGCTCACCACGAGCTTCACCACCGTCTACGACGAGGACACCGTCAACTCCTTCATCGACGGCTTCGCCGAGCGCGATCTGCCGCTGTCCGCCTTCCACTTCGACTGCTTCTGGATGCGCGAGTTCAACTGGACCGACTTCGTCTGGGACCCCCGCGCGTTCCCCGACCCCGACGGCATGCTCCAGCGCCTGCACGACCGCGACCTCAGGGTGTGCGTCTGGATCAACCCCTACATCGCCCAGCGCTCGCGACTGTTCGACGAGGCCGCCGCCGCCGGCTACCTCGTGCGGAAGCCCGACGGCGACGTCTGGCAGTGGGACATGTGGCAGGCCGGCATGGCACTCGTCGACTTCACCGACCCCGACGCGGTCACCTGGTAGCAGGGCTACCTGCGCCAGCTCGTCGCGCAGGGGGTCGACTCGTTCAAGAGCGACTTTGGCGAGCGGATCCCGACCGACGTCGTCTGGCACGACGGCAGCCACCCCGAGGCCATGCACAACCTCTACGCGCAGCTCTACAACCAGGCCGTGCACGAGGTACTCGTCGAGGAGCGCGGCGAGCGGGACGCGGTGGTGTTCGCCCGGTCTGCGACCGTCGGCGGCCAGGCGATGCCCGTGCACTGGGGTGGCGACAACTCCTCCAGCCACGTCTCCATGGCCGAGACCCTCCGTGGTGGCCTCTCGCTCTCCATGGGCGGGTTCGGCTTCTGGGCGCATGACATGGGCGGCTTCGAAGGGCTACCCGATGCCGGCGTGTTCAAGCGGTGGCTCGCGTTCGGGCTGCTGTCCTCGCACTCCCGGCTGCACGGGTCCAGCTCGTACCGGGTGCCGTGGCTGTTCGACGAGGAGGCCGTCGACGTCACGCGGTCCTTCACGAAGCTCAAGCTCTCGCTCATGCCGTACCTTTTCCAGGCCGGCGTCGAGGCCCACGAGCGCGGTGTGCCCGTGATGCGCCCGATGGCGCTCGAGTTCTTCGACGATCGCGCGGTCACCCACCTCGACACGCAGTACATGCTCGGCGGCGACCTCCTGGTCGCCCCGGTGTTCGCCGCCGACGGGACCGCCGACTTCTACCTCCCGCACGGCCGCTGGACGAACTGGTTCACCGACGAGGTCGTCGACGGCGGCACGTGGCGCACAGAGAGGCACGGGTTCGACACTCTTCCGCTGTACGTGCGCGAAGGGGCGATCATCCCGGTCGGTAGCCGCGACGATCGGCCTGACTATGACTACCTCGACGGCCTGGCGCTCCACGTCTTCCCTGGTCCGGAAGGCACGTCCGATGTCACCATCACGGACGCGCGCTCGACCGAGGCGACGACGTTCAGCGTCGAGCGCCGGGGCGGATCCCTCACGGTCATCCCCCCGCTGGGGGCCTCGGCACCCCGTGCCGTCGTGCGCGGAGCACGGTCGAACTGACCACAGCTCAGCCGAGTCCGCCTGGGACCCGGTCGCCATCGGGCAAGATCGGTACTGTCGTCGACGTGCCACCACGCCCCGCGGCGGAGCGCACCGCTCAGGATCGAGGGGCGGGCTGCAGGGCGGCAGCCGATCCGAGGAGCAGCGCGACGCGCGCCTCGGTGCGACCCACGGATGGCGGACCTGATCCCCGCTTCCCCGACGTCCGTGCGGTGCCGCGACGTGCGTTCGCCGGCCGAACGCGCCGGCGGTCCTCACGCGTGGACATCGTGCTCGCGCTCGCGTTCCTATCCCTCTCCTCGACCATCAGCGTGATCGTCGGCCGCGTGTCCACGCGCCCGCGCATGGGCGTCTCGGACATCGCCCTGAAGGCGGAGGGCGCGGCCGTCGAGGTGGAAGAAGGCCATCCGGTCCGTCTCGCGGTGCGCGACCGCTCCCGCCCCGGGCAGCGCCCTGCTCGCGCCGCAACCCGGCCCACATCCCCGATGAGCGTCGTCGTCGTCGCATCCGTGCCGATGGATCGCCGCAGGGACGTGTGACCGTCGATGGTGACGATCCCTCGACGCCCGCGGCGGCTTCGCCGCGCCCAGACCGTCCGGTCCTCCTCGTCGGCCCACCCAGCTCGGATCCCTGAGAGACTCCGGCCTCCGCGGTGCGCAGGTCCCCGTACCGGACCGTGTCGCCACCGCATGCCGCGGCGACGGCGACGCCAGGCGCACCCCCGAATCGTCGTGAGTGCCAGCCCCAGCCTCCCGCGGCTCGGCCAGCCGGTGATGCGGGCACGACCAGCTCGGGTTGAAAGCTCATGTGGCGCGGCGTCGAGGAGCAGCTCGACGGCCGTAGCACCGGGCACCGTGGGCGGCTGCCGCACGCACGGAAGCCGGACTGCACCGCCGCTGTGAAGCCGATGTCGAAGCACCGACGAGCGGACATCACCGAGCAGTACGAAAGCCTGCCACGTGCCACTGGCGAGCATGTCGTCGTCGGCGAGAGCCGTGTCGGGTCGACCAGTCCGCCGCACCGGCGGCAATCGGTGCCTCGACCACGGCCGGCGCACGCGCGGGATCTGCCACGGCCGTGCTCGACAGAAACTTCGACGCCGCGTCGTCGTGGGCTGTCTCGACGCGGTCGTGCACGGCGGATCCGCACACCACGTCACGTGCCAGTTGCTCACTGAACAGCAGTGCCCTGCGACGACAGTGCCGTCGCCGCGGTAATACCGCACGAAGGCGAACTCAGGCATACCCGCGACACCTTCGCTCGCCCCATGGATCTCGACCCATTACCGGACCGCACGGGGTCGCGGTCAAGGTGTGGACAGTCGAACGCGCCCCGTGCGCACGTGAGACAAGCTTCCCGAACCCCGCCGCGTCCGCGGCCGATCCCAGGGGCTCCACCGCCGCGAAGCGGCCGAACAGAAATGAGCACAGATGCAGATCGGACACCCGAGCAGGCGATGGCTGTCGGCCTCACGATTCCGGACCACCGGGCTCATCTTGATCACAGGAAGCCTACTCATCGGAGCTGGCACCGCGCCAGCCTCGGCCGAGGCTCCCGATCCCTCGGTCGGGCTCGTACACGACAATGCCGGTGGTCATACCGTCCACTTCGCTACACGGTGGCATGAGGACGACAACTCCGTCTACAGCATCCGCATCACCGGCCCGGGACTTCCTCCTGCGGGAAAATGCGTCATATTGAACGAAGTGCATCCCGCGCCCTACATCGACAACCACTACGCCGAGGCCACCACGTACGTTCCGGGGACAGGTGTGTATCAGGTTTTCAGCTACGACACGATCCCCGCGCGTAGCCTGGACCCCGGCTGCAATCCGGTACATTATCTCGTCGGTTCCCGCGGACCCATATGGGTCGGGCCTTCACTGAGGTGGAGGGTGTACACCGGTTCGGCACCGATACCGGACTGACGTCCGCAACCCAGCCATGCGCACTCGGAAAGCTTGAGATGACTCGCCAGCGCTAGTCGGCGCTTCGCCATCTACGGCTGATTCCTGCGTTGCCCTGAACCCGAGTAACGGATGGGGGCGACCTTTTTTCGGCGAGAGCCTCGGCCTGTGCTCCTGCTCATCGGGCTCGTGAACATGGCGCTTCCGGTGCGGCGCTGCTGCTCAACGCGGAGGGCGTCGCGACCGCTCTGCTGACATGGTTCGTGTTCCGGGAGAACATCGACTGGGGCGTCGCCCTCGGTATGGCCGCGATCGTCGCCGGAGCGATCGTGCTCACGGTGCCGCCGGGGGTCGAGCACGGCAGTGCCTTGCCTGGGAGCGCGACCCTCGGTGCGCACCTGTTCTGCGACGTATCGGCGCCGGTCCCGGCGTCGGGCGGCGAGGGGCGTGAGCGGGACTGTGATCGCCGTCGTGCGGTTCTCATCTCGGAGGCCGTCGAGACGCTCCGTGCCCGCGGAATGGGGCACCGATCACGCGCGCATGGCGAGGGAACGCGGGCTGACGGAGGCACTCCTGCGCCACCGGTTTCCTTGTCTCTCATGGCTCGGCGATGCGCCCTAGGACTCTGCCCTGCCGCGCCCGCCCATTGTCACGCGACAATACTTTGGCTACAGTCTTGTTCGGGGGCCGCCACGGCCTCGACGCATGGCCGTCGCGCGCTCGCGCGACCTCGACGAGGAGGAACGGACGCTCATGCTCTCGTGCACCTCCTCGTCCGGGGTGCGCCCGCCTCGAGGGTCGGCCCGCCCGGTCACCGGCACACCGACGAGAGAAGGATCATGACCCGCTCATTCCCCGCCGACTTCCTGTGGGGCGCCGCGACCGCGGCCCACCAGGTCGAGGGCAACAACGTGAACAACGACTTCTGGCACCTCGAGCAGGCTTCCCAGGGGTACATGGACCTCAGCGGCGACGCGAACGACAGCTACCACCGCTACCGCGAGGACATGGAGCTCCTCGCCGCGTCGGGCCTCGGCACCTACCGCTTCAGCCTGGAATGGTCGCGCATCGAACCGGCACGCGGCCAGTTCTCCCGCGCCGAGCTCGCGCATTACCGACGCATGATCGACACGGCGCGGGAGCTCGGACTCACGCCGTTCGTCACCATCCACCACTTCACGCACCCCATGTGGTTCGAGGAGGACGGCGGATGGCTGGCCGACGGCTCCGCCGCGGTGTTCGCGCGCTTCGGTCGAGCAGGCCTGCAGCATCCTCGCGGACGTCCCCTACATCTGCACCATCAACGAGCCCAACGTCGTCGCGATGAACCACGGGGCGCTCCGCGTCATGGCCGCGACGGGCACCTACCCCACGGTGCCGGATCCCGATCCCGAGATCGGCGCGGCCCTCGTCGCCGCGCACCGGGCCGCCGTCCCGGTCATCCGGCGCCTCACCGGCGCGCAGGTGGGCTGGACGGTCGCCAACCAGGCGTTCGTCGCCCTGCCCGGTGCCGAGCGGGAGCACGCGGCGCTGCGGCACCGTTGGGAGGGCATGTACCTCGAGGCGGCGCAGGGGGACGACTACATCGGGGTGCAGTCGTACACGAGCCAGTCCGTCGGCCGCGACGGCGCTGTGCCGCATCCCGAGGATCCGGGCAACACGCTGACCGGCTGGGCCTACCGTCCGGACGCGCTGGGGATCGCGATCCGCCACACGCACGAGACGCTCCCCGACGTGCCCGTCATCGTGACGGAGAACGGGATCGCCACGGGGGACGACGCCCGCCGCATCGAGTACACGACGGGGGCGCTCACGGCCATGGCCGATGCCATCGCGGACGGCATCGACGTGCGCGGGTACTGCCACTGGAGCCTGCTGGACAACTTCGAGTGGGGCCGCTGGAAGCCCACCTTCGGCCTCGTGGCCGTCGATCGGGAGACGTTCGTGCGCACGCCGAAGCCGAGCCTCGCGTGGTTGGGGGCATCGCCCGCGCGAACGCGGTGTGACGCCCTCCGGGCATGACGACGGGCTCGCCGCGATCTCGCGGCGAGCCCGTCGTCGCACCGTCTTCGGTGCCCGGTCGATCAGGTGGGTCGGCTGGCGGCCATGATCTCGTCGAGGGCGTCCTGCGGCAGCTCCATGCCCGAGATCGCGCCGAACTGCCGCATCGTCATGGACGCCATCATCGCCATGTGCTCCGGGGACACCGCGTCGTCAGTGAGGCCCAGGACCTCGATGACACGCGCGCCCAACCGGGGGTGCTCGAACCACACGCCCATGGCGGTGTCCATGGTGAGCTCCGTCTCGGCCACGTCGCCGGCCAGCTCGACGGCGACCTCGTGGAGGACCGTCTCCGCGTCGGCGGCCACCTGGATCCGGTACTCGCCGGGGCTCACGATCCACCCGCCTCGGAGCACGTCCCAGTAGGCGAACGCGCGACGGGGCAGCTCCAGCTCGACCGTCCGCGTCTCGCCGGGCTGCAGGTGCACCTTGTCGAAGGCGCGCAGCTCCCGCGACGGGCGCCGCACGGGTCCGGCGTCCGTCCCCACGTAGACCTGGACGACGTGCTTGCCGGCGCGGGCGCCGGTGTTCGCCACGTCCACCCGGACGAGGACCGAATCGGCGCCGACGACCTCGATCCGGGGCTCGCCCGTCGAGAAGGTCGTGTAGGAGAGACCATGGCCGAACGGGTACCGGACGGCCCTGCCGAACGTCGGGAAGTAGCGGTACCCGACCATGACGCCCTCCCCGTACCGGACGCTCCCCTGCTCCCCGGGGAAGTTGAGGCTCGAGGGGTGGTCATCGAGGCGGAACGGGATCGTCTCCGCCAGGTGCCCGGAGGGGTTCACGCGCCCGAAGAGGATCTCGGCGAGCGCGTGGCCGCCGCCCTGGCCGAGCAGGAACCCCTCGAGGATCCCGTCGACGGCATCGTGCCAGCCCTCGAGCGACACCACGCCCCCGTTGGCGAGCACGACCACGGTCCGCGGGGCGGCTTCCGCGACGGCCAGGATGAGCTCGACCTGATCGCGGGGGAGGTCCATGTCCGCACGGTCGATCCCCTCCGACTCGGCGCGCTCGTCCAGCCCGGCGAACACGATGGCCACGTCGGACCGACGCGCCTCCTCGACGGCGGACGAGGCGAGCGCGTCGTCCCCGGCGACGTCCGTCCGGAAGCCCCGGGCGTACGCGACGGAGACGCCGTCCTGCATGGCCAGGTCGCGGATCTCCTCGAGCGGGGTGTCGATCCGGGTCGGGTGCACGTGCGCGCTTCCTCCCCCCTGGTACCGGGGCTCCTCGGCGAACTGCCCGATGACCGCCACGCGCAGGCCGGGTCCCAGCGGGAGCACGTCGCCCTCGTTGCGGAGGAGGACGGCGCACTCCGCCGCGAGCTCTCTCGCGATGACGTGATGACGCGCGTAGTCCACGTCGACGGGTGCCGTCGAGACGGGTGCCGTCGAGCGGTAGCGGGCCAGCCGGGCGATGCGCGCGACGCTGGCGTCCAGGTCCTCCTCCCGGAGGGCGCCGGAGCGGACGGCGGCGACGATGTCGTCGTCGAAGGCACCGCTGCCCCCGGGCATGTCGAGGTCGAGGCCCGCAGCGAGGGCGGCGACCCGGTCGGTGATGGCGTTCCAGTCGGAGACGACGGCGCCCGTGAAGCCCCACTCCTCGCGGAGGAGGTCGGTGAGCAGCCACCGGTTCTCCGCGGAGGGGATCCCGTTGATCTTGTTGTACGCGGACATGACGGTCGCCGGCGACGCCTCCGTGACGACCCGCTCGAAGGCGGGCAGGTAGATCTCCCGCAGCGTCCGCTCGTCGACGTCGGCACTGATCGTCTGCCGGTTCGTCTCCTGGTTGTTCGCCGCGAAGTGCTTGACGGAGACCCCCGGTCCCTCAGCCTGCAGACCTCGGGTGAAGGAGGCTCCGAGCACCCCGGCGAGCAGCGGGTCCTCCGAGTAGTACTCGAAGTTGCGCCCGCACAGCGGGGAGCGCTTGATGTTGATCCCGGGTCCGAGGACGATGTCCACGCCCTGCGCCCGTGCCTCGCGTCCGATCGCGTGCCCGAGCCGGGCCGCCAGCTCCGGATCCCAGCTGGAGCCGACGGCGACTCCGGGCGGGAAGCACGTCGCGGGGTCGCTCTCGAACATGGCGAGATGGTCGTGCTGCCCGGACTGGTGACGCAGGCCGTAGGTCCCGTCCGCGAGGACGACCGGCGGGAGGCCGATCTCCTCGATGGCCTCGGTCTCCCAGAAGCTCCTGCCCGACACGAGCGCCGCCTTGCGCTCAAGGGGCAGCCGGCTCAGCCCGGCGATCCGGTCCTCCCGGGGATCGTGGGGTCGTGTCTCTTCCATGGCGGTGCCTCCTGGCGTGGGTCGGTGCGAGCCGCCGACGATGGCGGCCGGTGCTGGTGCTGGTGCTCGTGCTCGTGGTGATGGCGGCGTCGACGCCGTCGCGGCTCGCGAGAGGACGCGTCATCGCATCGCCCTACTGAACCACGGGCGTTGGCGCGCGTCAACGACAAATGACATCGGCAGTTGACACGCGACAACGCACGGCGTACCGTCCCCTCCAGCCGGTCATCGACGCACCGGCTCGAGAACCTGCACCACCGGATGCCAATGGAGCCACCGTGACCCCCGCACCTTCCTCACCCGATCAGAACCCCGCGCAGATCCTGCCGAACGCCGCCGAGGCCGTCGCCGACTACGTCCTCGACGAGCTCGAGGGCAGCGGGCCGCCGCCTGCCGCTGAGCCGGCGCGCGTCGGCCTGGGCTTCATCCTCATCTACATGTTCAGCTACTTCGGTCTGAACCTCGTGATGCTGATGCCCGCCCTCTTCAGCCTCGCCTACAAGGTCCAGCTCATCGACCCGGACAACCGCAACGTGAGCCTCGGCCTCGTGTTGGGTCTCGGCGGCATCATCGGCCTCGTCGGCGGCCCGGTCGCCGGCGTGCTGAGCGACGCGACCCGGCTGAGGTGGGGGCGCCGCCGGCCGTGGCTCGTGGGTGGAGTCGTGATCTCCGCGCTGGGTGGACTTGTCCTCGCCGCCGCGCCGAACGTGCCCGTGATGATCCTGGGCTGGGCGGTCGCCCAGCTCGCGGTGGCCGTGATCAGCGCCGGCTTCAACCCGATCCTCGCGGAGTTCGTGCCCACTGAGCAGCGCGGGCGCCTGGGCGCGCTCGGCGGCCTCTCCGCGGCGTTCGCCGGCGTAGGGGCAAGCCTGCTCGGCAGCTTCCTGACGGGCAACATCTTCTTCCTCTTCCTGCTCCCCCCTGCCGTCTTCGCCCTGGGGGTGCTCATCCTGGTGCTGCTCCTCAAGGAGCGGGCTGCTCCCGCGGACACCCTCGTGCCGTCCATCGCCGACGTCTTCAAGGGCTTCTACTTCGATCCCCGGAAGCACCGTGACTTCGCCTTCGTGTTCCTCGGGAAGTTCCTGCTGCAGTTCGGCTTCACGTTCTTCAGCACCTACCAGCTCTACTTCCTGCTCGATCGACTCGGGTACACGCCGGAGAAAGCCGGCCGGAACCTGGCCGTCGCCGGAGGCGTCAGCCTCCTGGCCCTCATGGTCTTCGCGGTCCTGGGCGGCTTCCTGTCCGACAAGCTCCGCCGACGCAAGCCCTTCATCTACGGCGCGGCGCTGCTCATCGCCGGCGGCCTGGTGTGGGTCTCGCTAGCCCCGGACCTCAACAGCTTCATCATCGGCGGCGCCCTCCTCAGCGCAGGGACGGGTGCGTTCACCTCCGTGGACCTCGCCATGGCGACGGACCTCCTCCCGGAGAAGGACAAGGCGGGCAAGTACATGGCCATCTACTACATGTCATCCGGCATCCCGGGGATCATCGCCCCCATCGTCGCCCCCGTCGTCCTCGCCATCGGCGGAGGAGACAACTACTCGCTGCTCTTCATCTTCGGCGGCATGCTCGGGCTCGGGACCATCATCACCACCTCGCGGATCCGCGGAGTCCGCTGATGCGACAGGGGGTGGCATCCCGCGGGGCGCCACCCCCTTCCCAGCCTCCCCTGCCCGTCCGCATCCACCCCGACTCCGACTCCGACTCCGACTCCGACTCCGACTCCGACTCCGAGGACATCCCCATGAGCACCGACCCCGACCACCGCGACACCCGTCTGGACACCGTAGACCGGGTGCGGGACCTCCTCGCCCGCATGACGCTCGAGGAGAAGGCCGCCCAGATCACGTGCCCGTTCGGCACCGCGGTCGACGTCCACACCCCGCCGGAGGCCGGCTGGGGCACGGCCACCGCGGCCCTGTTATCGCTCGGAGCGCTGCCCCGGGACGCGGCGCGGAAGGGCGACGCGCTGCAGCGGGCGCACGTGGAGGGCACCCGCCTCGGCATCCCCGTCCTGCTCGCCGAGGAGGCGCTCATCGGGCTCAAGGTCCGCGGAGCCACGACCTTCCCGGACGCCATCGCGCAGGCCGCCACCTGGGACGCGCCGCTCATCCGGACGGTCGCGTCGCGCATCGGCCTGCAGATGTCCCGCATGGGCATCCGCCAGGCGCTGTCCCCGCTCGCGGACGTGGCCCGGGATCCGCGCTGGGGCCGGGTCGAGGAGACGTACGGCGAGGAGCCCTACCTCGTCGGCACCATGGCCAGCGCGTTCGTGGACGGGCTGCAGACGGCGGATCCGGAGCGCCCGCTGATCGCCACCCTCAAGCACTTCATCGGCTACGGGGCGAGCGACGGCGGCCGCAACACCGACGTCGCGCACATGGGCGCCCACGAGCTCCGCGAGGTCTACGCGCTGCCCTTCGAGATGGCCATCCACCTCGGCGGCGCCCGCGGCGTCATGCCGGCGTACAACTCCATCGACGGCGTGCCCGTCACCGGTTCCCGGGCGCTGCTCCGGGGGCTCCTCCGCGACGAGCTCGGCTTCGACGGCCTCATCACCTCCGACCTGGAGGCGGTGTCGCAGCTGTCCACCAAGCACGCCACCGCCCCGGATGCCGCCCATGCGTTCGCTCAGGCGCTGCGCGCCGGCGTCAACGCCGACCTCGACAACAAGGTCTCCGGGGGCGTCATCGTGGCCGCGGTGCGCGACGGCGTGCTCACGGTGGCGGAGCTGGACGACGCGGTCGGCGGGATCCTCCGCGCGAAGCTGGAGATCGGGCTCCTCGATCAGCCGTACATCGACCTCGACGCCGTACCCGAGTCCCTCGACTCGGACGAGGACCGGGCGCTCGCCCGCCTCGTCGCGGAGCGGTCCGCCATCCTCCTGCGCAACGAGGCCGTCGACGGCACCCCGGTGCTCCCGCTGCCGTCGACGCCCCAGTGGATCGCCGTCATCGGCCCGAACGCCCACCGGCCGATGGGGCAGCTGGGGAACTACAGCTACCAGGTGCTCGACAGCATGACGCAGCGCTTCGCCGAGGCCGCCAACCCGCAGGCGCGCATCAGCGCGGACCTCGACACCGGGGCGGACGGCGCGGAGCTCCTCGTGGAGTCCGTGCCCGTCGTCACGTTCCTCGAGGGCATCCGCGCGCGGGCGCACGAGGGCTCCTCCGTCGTGTACGCCCGCGGCTGCCCCGTGAGCTCCGAGGACCGCTCGGGCATCGCCGAGGCCGTCGAGACCGCCCGCACGGCCGACGTCGCCGTCCTCGTCGTCGGCGACCAGGCCGGCATCGGCGCGTACGGCACGGTCGGCGAGGGCATCGACAGCGCCACCTGCGAGCTCCCCGGCATCCAGCGCGAGCTCGTGGAGGCTGTCGTCGCCACCGGTACCCCCACGGTCGTCGTCCTCAGCCACGGGCGGCCCTATGTGCTCGGCTGGATGGCCGAGACGGTGCCCGCCATCGTCTCGTCGTTCTTCGGCGGCGAGGAGGCGGGCCCGGCCGTCGCCTCCGTGCTCTTCGGCGACGTGAACCCCGCCGGGCGGCTGCCCATCGCGATGCTGGAGTCCGTCGGAGCGGCACCGCTACCCTACTGGCGCACGCTGATGCCGGACAGCTACGCCGACGGATCCACGCGCGCGGTGTTCCCCTTCGGGCACGGCCTCAGCTACACGGCCTTCGAGTACCGCGACCTGGCGGTCGAGTCCGACGAGGTGCCGACCGACGGTTCCGTCCGACTCTCCTTCACCGTCGTGAACGTCGGTGAGCGCTCCGGCGACGAGGTGGTGCAGGTCTACGGCCGCGACATGGTCGGCCGCACGACGCGACGCGGACGCGTGCTCGTCGGCTACGAGCGCGTCGCACTCGAGGCGGGTGCGGCCGTGCGCGTGTCGATCGACGTCCCGGCGAGCGTGTTCGCCCTCTGGGACGCGACGGACGGCTGGGTGGTGGAACCGGGGTTGATCCGCTTCTACGTGGGACCGTCGTCGGCCGTCTCCGCCCTGCAGGCGAAGGTCGTGCTCACGGGCGGGGAGGCCCGTCCCGGACGTGACCGCGCGCTCGTGAGCACCATCCGGTCGAACCCCGTCGACCCCGACGCCGCCACAGGGCCCGCGCGCGCGATCGACCTCGCATCCGTGGTGCCCGTGACCGCGGAGAGCACCGTCCGCGAGTGGCTGGACCACCCCGTCGGCGGTCCCGAGCTGCGGGCCGCGCTCGGCGGCGTGGAGGAGGACATGCTCGCCGACGCGTTCGGCCTGTCGTTGGAGCGGATGGCCTTCTACAGCCAGGGCGCCATCCCCGGTTCCCTCGTGGACGACCTCGTCGAGCGGGTGCGCGTAGCGCATGTCGGATCCTGACGTGCGGGCCGGCGCGGGCAGGGGCCGGTCCGCACCGTCGGAGGCACTGACCGCCGGTATGGCAAGCTGATCCGGACAGGAGGGTTCCCGCCATGGCAACGAGCGCCGACGTCGCGCAACACGCGGGTCTGTCCCGGTCGACCGTGAGTCAGATCCTCAACGGACGGGAGCACCTGTTCCTCGAGGAGACCGTCACCCGGGTCCGCGCGGCCGCGGCGGAGCTCGGCTACCGCCCCTCCATGGCGGGCCGCACGCTCGCCCGCGGGACCAGCGACATCGTCATCACCCTGATCCCCGACATCACGTTCAACGCCCGCCTGCGCGAGCTCATCGACGCGGTCACCCGTGGGCTCGCCGAAGCCGGTCTCACGAACCTGCTCCGATTCGTCGGCTCTGACGACTCGTTGGACTCGCTGGAGGACGCGATCCTGAGGCTCAAGCCGTTCGGGGTGGTCAGCCTCGCGTACCTCAGCGACGAGCAGCAGGAGCGCGTGCTGGCCCGCGGGGTGCGGCTCGTCGCCCAGTCCGCCGCCCTGCAGGCCGCCATCGACGAGTCCTTCGGCCGGCTCCAGGCAGAGCACCTGGCCGCGAGCGGGTACACCACGCTCGCCGCCGTGCTCCCGGTGTCGGCCCGGGAGGAGTCGTTCGCCGCACCGCGGGAGGCGGGCGTGCGGGCGTGGGCCCGGGAGGCCGGGATCGACGTGATCCCGACGCGTCACGTCACCATGGAGCGGGGCGGGGCCTTCGATGCGATCCGCGACCTCCCCGCCGGCCCGGTCGGCTTCGCGGCGTACAACGACGAGGTGGCCGCCGCCCTCCTCGGAGCGGCGATCAGCCAGGGGATCGACGTACCGCGCCGCCTCGGCATCATCGGCATCGACAACTCCCCCATCGCGCGCTCGTCGACACCGTCGATCACGACGGTGGACTACGACATCGAGTTCAGCGGCGTGGAGATAGTCGAGGACATCCTCGGCCGCGGGCCCGGCAGGGACGTGCTCGACCCCGCGCGCGAGGTCCAGCAGCGCCTCCGCGTCATCGCCGGCGAGACGACCCTGCCCCCTCGGGTCTGACCGCCGCGGGTCGTCCCGCGCACCGCCGCCGTCGCCCGCGGAGGCGCTGCGTCGGCCGGCTGTTCCCGGCCCCGAGCAGGTTCCCGCCGCCTGCGGTCGAGTGTCCAGCGCCGTCGCGCATGTGGCGTTGACACGCGTCAACGCTTTGCGCATAATGATCCTGGCAAGGGGGTCGCATCGGCGTTCCCGGCCCGAGCCCCTGCCTCCACCGCCCCTGTCGCGCCGCGACCCTCACCCCAGAGAGACGCCGATGACCCGCATGCCCTTCAACACCGGCTGGTCTCACCGCCGCAAGACCAGCATCTTTGCCGACGTGCAGGGGCAGGCGGCCGCCGGCTCAGCCGTGCGCCTCCCCCACGACGCCCTCATCGGCCTCGAACGCCGCGCGGATGCTCCGAGCGGTGCCGCGGGAGCGTTCTTCCCGGACGGCGCCTTCGAGTACCGGAAGGCCTTCGACGTCCCCTCCGAGTGGAGCGAGAAGCACGTCTCGATCGAGTTCGAGGGCGTGTACCGCGACGCGATGGTCTACGTGAACGGCGCATTTGCCGCACAGCGCCCCAACGGCTACGCGAGCTTCGTCGTCGACCTCGACGCGCACCTCGCGTACGGCGAGGAGAACACGATCCGCGTCGATGCCCGCGTGCACGACGACTCCCGCTGGTACACCGGTGCGGGGATCTACCGCGAGGTGCACCTCCGGGTCTCCGGCCGGGTCCACGTCGTCGAGCAGGGCGGGCTCCGCATCACGACTCCCGACGTGGACGATCGGCGCGCCGTCGTCCAGGTCGAGACGCAGCTGCGGAACACGGGCCTCCGCACCGTGACGGTCGAGGTCGCGAGCGAGGCCGTCACGCCCGACGGGCGCGTCGTCGGCACCGGGACGAGCCCCATCACGCTCCTCCCGCGGATATCGGGCGTCGTGCGCCAACGGCTCTACGTGGCCGAGCCGGAGCGATGGAGCGTCGACCGCCCTGCCCTGCACACGATCCGCACCTCGGTGCGCCGTGACGGCGAGGAGCTGGACGCTCGGGAGACGACCTTCGGCATCCGCACGCTGCAGCTCGACCCGGATCATGGGCTGCGCATCAACGGCGAGACGGTGAAGCTGCGCGGCGCGTGCATCCACCACGACAACGGGATCCTGGGCGCGGCGACCTTCGCCGACGCCGAGGAGCGCCGCGTGGTGCTCCTCAAGGCGGCGGGATTCAACGCGATCCGCAGCAGCCACAACCCGATGAGCGCCGCGATGCTCGACGCCTGCGACCGCCACGGGATGCTCGTCATGGACGAGACGTTCGACATGTGGAGCGAGTCGAAGTCGCCCTTCGACTACTCCCTCGCCTTCCCGGAGTGGTGGGAGCGCGACGTCGAGGCGATGGTCGCCGATGACATCAACCACCCGAGCGTGATCATGTACTCGATCGGCAATGAGATCCCCGAGACGGGCAACCCGATCGGCAGCGGCTGGGGGCGCCTGCTCGCCGAGAGGATCCGGGAGCTCGACGACACGCGCTTCATCACGAACGGCATCAACGGGTTCGTCTCCGCCCTCACCGAGGTCACGGCGATGATGGAGGAGGCCATGGCGGCCGCCGCATCCGTCGCGACGGCCCCCTCCGACGGAGCCGAGGGCGACGGCGGGGTGAACGCCCTGATGGGCGACGGCGACGCCTTCATGGACCAGGTGGCGGTGTCCCCCCTGGTCACGGCGGCCATCGCGGAGTCCTTCGCGTTGCTCGACGTCGTCGGCCTCAACTACGGCGACGCCCGCTACGAGATGGAACGGCGCGATCACCCCGGCCGCATCGTCGTCGGGACCGAGACCTTCCCCTCCCGGATCGACGCGAACTGGCGGCTCGTGACCGACAACCCGCACGTCATCGGCGACTTCACCTGGTCCGGCTGGGACTACCTCGGTGAGGTGGGCGTCGGCCGGGTGAAGTACGAGGGCGAGTCGACCGGGTTCGACGGCGAGTACCCGTGGCTCACCTCGTGGTCCGCCGATCTCGACATGACCGGGCATCGACGACCCATGTCCTACTACCGGGAGACGGTGTTCGGCCTCCGCTCCACCCCGTTCATCGCGGTCCGCCGCCCCGAGAACCACGGCCGCGCGTTCACCCTCGGCCAGTGGAGCTGGACGGACGCGATCGAGAGCTGGAGCTGGGACGCCGAGGAGGGCACGCCCATGATCCTCGAGGTGTACAGCGACGCCGACGAGATCGAGCTGCTGCTGGACGGCGAGGTCCACGCCCGCGTGCAGGTCGGAGGACGCCGGCGCTTCGTCGCGGACTTCGAGCTGCCGTACCGCCGCGGCACGTTGACGGCCGTGGCGTTTACCGGCGGCGTGGAGACCGGTCGCGCCGATCTGCGCTCCGCGTCCGACGACGTCGTGCTCGCGGTCCGCGCGGAGCGCGAGACCGTCGGCACCGGGGACGGGGCCCTCTCCTTCGTCGAGATCGAGCTGCGTGACCGTGAGGGCGCTCTCGCGAACCACCGCGACCGCCCCGTGACCGTCCAGGTGGACGGCCCGGGTTCGCTCGTCGCGCTCGGCAGCGGCCGCCCACTTACCACGGAGCGCTTCGACGGCGACACGCACGGCACCTACGACGGACGCGTGCTCGCCGTCGTGCGCCCCGACGGCGAGGGTGACCTCCACGTCACCGTCACAGCGCCGGAGCTCGCCCCGGTCACCGTGCGCGTTCGAGCCGAAGCATCCATGAGCACTGACACGAAGGAGAACCCATGAAGGACCGTCTGGACGATCAGGTCGTCATCGTCACCGGCGCCGCATCCGGCATCGGCCGTGGCACGGCCCTCCGACTCCTCAGCGAAGGTGCGGTGGTCACGGCCCTCGACCTCCGGGACGAGGACCTGGCGAAGCTGGCGGATGCCGTACCCGCGCATCACCGCGAGCGACTGTCCACGGGCCGCGTCGACATCGCGGATGAGCACTCCGTGCAGTCGGCGGTCGCCGATGTCCTGGAGCGGAATGGCCGCATCGACGGGCTCGTCAACGCCGCCGGGATCCTCTACGGCGATCACACGCACGAGATGACGCTCGAGCGGTGGAACCGGCTCGTGCAGGTCAACCTCACCGGGACGTTCCTCGTCGTGCGGGAGGCGCTGCCGGCGCTCGTCGCGACCGGATCCGGCGTCATCGTCAACTTCGCGTCGACGTCCGCGTTCTACGCGCACCCGTACATGGCCGCGTATGCGGCGACGAAGGGGGCCATCGCCGCGTTCACGCACTCCGTCGCCCTCGAGTACGCGAAAGACGGTCTCCGCGCGATCAACATCGTGCCCGGCGGCATCCACAGCGGCATCACGAGCACGACACCGCAGAACCTTCCCGCCGACGCGGACTGGAGCATCCTCGGCCACCTCGGTGCCCGGCTCGGCGACGGCGACATGGGGAGGCCGGAGGACCGCGGGGGTCATCGCCATGCTCCTGTCCGAGGACGGGGCGTTCATCACCGGGACCGAGATCCGCATCGACAGCGGGACCCACGCATAGGCGGTCCACCGGCGCACGTCGAACCCGATCACGCGTCCGGGTAGCGCATCGGTGACCTGTCGGACGACGAGCGAGTTGATGGACGCCCGTGAGCGCAGAGCATCGCTCGTCGCGTCGCTGCGGGTGCGGAACGGGTCAGTGGGCGGTCCCGAGCTCGATGAGCAGCACGCCCCCGACCACGAGGGCGACGCCGATGCCCATCAACCAGGTGAAGCGCTCCTTGAACGCGATCACGCCGATCACGGCGGTGAGGGCGACGCCGGCAGCCGTCCAGATGCCGTAGGCGACGCCCAAGGGAACTCCTGCGTCGAGGGTCAGGGTGAGCAGGCCGAACGCCGCGAGGTATCCGACGGCCACCCCCGCATACCAGCGCCGCCGATCGACCGCGAGGCGGAGGGACACCGTGCCGGCGACCTCGAACAGGATCGCGCCGGCCAAGAGCAGATAGGCCATCAGCGGTCCTCCGCCCTTCTCGCGGCGTGCGCACCCAGCTCGATGCAGAGCACCCCGCTCATGATCACCGCGATGCCGGCGACCATGAGCGGGGTCAGCGGCTCGCGGAACACGACGGATGACCCGACTGCCGTCGACGCGACGCCGCCCGCTCCCCAGACGCCGTATGCGACTCCCAGTGCCATACCCGTTCGCAGGACGGCGCCGAGCAGCACGAACGCGCTCACGTAGCCGACAGCCACCAGGACGTACAGCGCCGGTTGGTCGAGCGCGCCCTTCAACGACAGCGACCCCGCCACCTCGGCGAGGACGGCGACGGCGAGGAGCGACCAGCCCTTCACGTCTCGACTCATGCGGGTGCCCCCCTGCCGATGAGGTCATGGGCGAGACGTCGAACGACCTCGCGCTCATCGTCGTCGGCTGTCGGGATGCCGAGGGAGGCGTTGAACCAGGCCCCGTCAGCGAGGAGGCGAGCGGCTCGCAGCGCACCGCGCCGGGTCGGTGACCCCGCGAGATCCTCGCCGAACCATGGTCCGAGCCGCGCCGTCCAGAGGCGGGAGAGTCGCTCACAAATCCGCGCGTCGACGAGGAATGCCAGATCACTGAGGTCGAAATCTCCGTCGAGTGCGTGATCCACGTAGGCGCGGAGTCGCGCCGTCGCGCCGTCGGACTCCCCGACGCGCGCACGGAGATCGGCTTCCCAACGGTCGAGGATGTGATCCACCACGGAGACCACCAGGACCTCTTTCGTGGCGAAGTGGTGGATCACACCGGGCTTGGTCAGGCCCGCCTCTCGGGCGACCGAGTCGATGGTGAGGGAGTCACCGCGACGGAGGACAGTGGTGGCGTGCTCCAGGATCTCGCCAGGGGAAGACATGCTATCAGTGTACCTACCGAACGGATGGTAGGTGTTGTGGAGGCGCAGTCAGGCACCACGCCGATACCTGCCCGACACCGGACACCCGGTCGGCGGGCCCTCGGACGCACGAGACCCGCACGGGCCTCGATGAGGCGTCACGAACATCGCTGCGTCATCTGCGCGTGACGCTGTTGCGGAGCGTGACCGGCGGTGAGGGGGCGCTCTCGGCGTCGAGGATCGCGATGTCGTGGAGAGACGCGAAACGTCGGAGGCCCCCGGCCCGACTGCATCCGCTCGATGACGCCGCTCGGCCGGGGTCTCCACGAGACATGCGCGAGGTCTCCCCTGGCCCGGACGGAGACACGGCACCACGAGGGGAGGGCGCTCGGGCCAGCGAGCATCACGCGAGCAGGCAACGACCGCCAGTGCTCACCCAGGGCGGTCGAGATGTCCGATCGGAGATCCCCCGGACCACCTGGACGACGGACGCGCGCCTGTGACTCGTGCCGCTGAACGGCGGTGGTCTGCTGCCGGTACACGTCGGTTCGGGGTAGCCGGCTTCGCACGCGCTGGCGTCGTGCCGGGGTCGGGGAAGACCCGCTAGCCCCGGCGGAAGAGCCTCGCGAGCAGCCCGCCACTCGATTCGGCCTTCGGGTGGCCCTGGCATCGGTCGGTTCGCGCGACTCCTCGCATGACGTGGTCCACGTGCTGTCCACAGCCTGCCCAGTCCTTCTTCCCGCACACCCTGCACGTCACCTGTCGGCACATCCCCTTGCTCCTTGTCGTCGGATGCCGCACGTGCGGCACTCGACGAACTATACCCCCGGGGGTATAGTGGTCCGCATGAGATCAGTGATCATCGGAGGGGTGGCCGGCGGGATGTCGGCCGCGACACGGCTGCGGCGGCTGGACGAGGGACGCGAGATCGTCGTGTTCGAACGCGGCGCATACGTGTCGTTCGCGAACTGCGGACTCCCGTACCACGTGGGCGGCGTGATCCCCGAGAGGGCGTCGCTCCTCCTCCAGACGCCGGAGTCGCTCGCTGCTCGCTTCCGCCTCGACGTGCGGGTGCGACACGAGGTCCTCGCCATCGATGCGACGGCGAAGACCGTGACCGTGCGCGACCTCGAGGCAGCCGCCGATCAGGTGCTCGAGTACGACGACCTGGTGATCGCGGCGGGCGCGGGCACGGCATCGAGCACACCTGACGGCGGTGTGCCGTCGTCCACGCTCCGGAGCGTCGAGGACGTGGACGGCATCATGGCTCTCCTCGACGGCAGGACGGACGCGCACGCCGTCGTGGTCGGTGCGGGCTTCATCGGGCTCGAGGCGGTCGAGAACCTCCTCGCCCGGGGCGTGCGGGTGACGCTCGTGCAGCGCGGCGACCAAGTGCTGTCGCCGCTGGATCCGGAGATGGCAGCCCCTGTCCATGAGACGCTGCACGCCGCGGAGGTGGACGTCCGGACCGGGACGACCGTGACGGGCGGCTCGGCCGGGCACGTGCACCTCTCCGACGGCACTCGCGTGAGAGCGGACCTCGTGATCCAGGCCGCCGGCGTCCACCCCGAGACGGGTCTCGCGCGCGGAGCCGGGTTGAGCATCGGCCCGAGTGGCGGCATCGCCGTCGACGGTCGCCAGCGCACGAGCGACCCGTCGATCTGGGCGGTCGGTGACGGGGTGGAGAAGATCGATCACCTCGACGGCGCCCCGACGCTGGTGACGATGGCGGGACTCGCCAACCGGCACGGACGCGCCGCGGCCGACGACATCGTCGGCGCTGCGGTGACCGACGCCGCACCCGCGCTCGGGACCGCGATCCTCGGCATCCTCGGCATCACCGTCGGGCTCGTCGGGTGGAACGAGAAGCGCCTCGTCGCGGAGGGGCGGCGCCACCGGATCATCCACACGCACCCCGCCTCGCATGCTGGCTACTACCCGGGTGCGCAGCAGATGGCGATCAAGCTCCTCGTGGATCCGGACGACGACCGGATCCTCGGCGCGCAGATCGTCGGCCGCGACGGCGTCGACAAGCGGCTGGACGTGATCGCGGTCGCCATGACCGGGGGTCTGACCGCCTCCGCGCTGTCTCGGCTGGAGCTGGCGTACGCGCCGCAGTACGGATCCGCGAAGGACCCCGTGAACCTCCTCGGCTACGTCGCCGAGAACGCCGCCACCGGCACGACCCGTTCCCTCCAATGGCACGAGCTCGAGGCCGCACTCGACGCCGGGGCGACCCTGGTCGATGTCCGCACGGCCGGCGAGCACGCGAGCGCAGCGATCCCCGGTGCCGTGTCGCTGCCGTTGGACGAGCTGCGCGCGCGCCACGATGAGCTCCCCGCCGGACCGCTCGTCGTGCACTGCCAGGTCGGACAGCGCGGGCACACCGCCGCACGTCTCCTGACCCAGCTCGGGCACGACGTCCGCAACCTCGACGGCGGCTGGCTCACCTGGCGAGCCGGAACCGCATCCACGACCCGCACCACTGCCGCGACCGCGGCCTGACGGAAGGCACGACCCATGAAGAGCATCACCGTCCACGACCTCGCCGCTGCCACGGGAGCGACCATCATCGACGTACGCGAACCCGACGAGTACGCCGGCGGCCACGCCCGCTCGGCCGTGAACGTCCCCCTGTCCGAACTCGGCGAACGCCTCGATGAGATCCCGACGGACCAACCCGTGCACGTCATCTGCCAGTCCGGCGGCCGCAGCGCCCGGGCCACCGACGCACTCGCGGCCCGCGGCATCGACGCCATCGACGTCACCGGCGGCACCTCCGCCTGGATCGACGCCGACCTGCCGACGGACCGCGCATGAACGACGGCACCGGGCAGCTCCACGACGCCGACGCGGTGAGGAAGGTCGCCAACCGGCTCAAGCGCGCCCAGGGACAGCTCACCGCCGTCATCACCGCCGTCGAGAACGCCGGCGACTGCCGCGACGTCGTCACCCAGCTCGCCGCCGTGTCCAGTGCTCTGGACCGCGCTGGGTTCGCGATCGTCTCCACGGCGATGCAGCAGTGCCTCGTCGCCGACGACGTCGACGACGCCGAGCCCTCTCCGCGGAAGCTCACCATCGAGGAGATCGAGAAGCTCTTCCTCACCCTGGCGTGACGGCGCGCATCATCTCGTCGCGGACGCCGAGGGCTCTCAGGGACACCGGATCGCGATGGTTCGCGGACGACCCATCGAGCATGCCCTCGGGGCGCTCGAGGTCTTCATCCCTCGTCTCGCCGTCACGCGTCTCCCCCGCGACAGCCGCGGGTGCTCATGACAGAGGCCGCGCCGACCGGCCTCCGGGGATGCCCGCGGGTGAGCACGACGAGACCGGATGCGCAGCGCCAGCTCGACGCGCTGGTGACGGGCGGCGTGCAGAGCGGCACGCGTTCGCCGAGGCACCTCCGACAGCCGGTCCGCGATCGAGTGGCCGGGCATGAAGGAACTCCTCGAGTGCGCCGAGACCGGCGACACGTCGTCGTCTCGCGCATCGACCGCCTGGGCCGCTCCATGCTCGATGTCCTCAGCACCGTGGCACTCCTCTGCGAGCGCGGCGTGCAGACCCCCGCGCGAACTGCGGACACGCCGTATTCGCCGGCGACCCGTCCGCGATGAATACCGCCCTCGTGCTGCGGCGGGCGATCGTGCGCGGCACCATCACCACGGAGTCGCTCCCCTCCTCCCTGGCCACGTCGGCCCCGGGAACCGCCCCGACTCCTGTGCTCGTCCTGGGCGGTCTCGACGACGCGATCAGGTCGTCCATCACCACCGTCGACGACCGCATCCCGACCGCCGCCACCCGCGCCGAGCTGCCCACGACGACGCCGCTGCCACGGCGGTGGCCGATACTGCGCACCTACGAACAGGACGGATGACGCCCGACCGGCTCCGCCCACCGTCACCGGGCCCTCGGCCGAGGCGAGCTCCTGTTCGTGCTCGACCGCCCCGGGAAGCGCCTGGAGCACACCCTGAATCCCGATGACCTCACCGACGCGCACGCCGTCGCCGCGATCCCGCGCCTCACCCGCGGCACCTGCCGTCTCCTGGAACGGCTCTTCCCGCAGATCGCCCGGATCCTCGAGATCCCGCAGCTCGAGACCATCACCGAGGATGTCATCGGAGCCGCCGCCTGCATCGTCGTCACCGATGACGACACAGAGCGGCATCAGGACTGCGCCATCGAACGGCGCCGCCCACACACCTGTCGCAACCGGCTGGTCCGGCCTTGATCCCGGTGATCTGGGGCGGGAGTCCCCCGCATTCCCTGCCGGGTTCGACGACATCCACAGCCGTCGTGCCTGACCGCCGGTGCCCCGCCGCCCGGGCCCATCCGGGCGAGCGCCTCCCCGGGGTGCGACGCTGGGCCCGATCCCCCACGTCATCCAGTGATCAGCGGAGCGGGCATCCCGTCCCGGACCCTCCCTCCGGTGGCGGCCATCCGCACCGACGGGCCCCTCAGCGCGTCGTCGCCGCCAGGGACTCCGCCAGGCTCGTCGGACGACGACCGAGGACTCGCGCGACGTCGTCGTTCACGTGACCCATCTCGCCAGCGGCCCTCGCGGTGTACGTGCTGGTCCACGCGTCGAGCTGCCATTCGGGTGCCTTCCCGACCGCCCGCGACGCCCGCGCCTCCTCACGGGTCTCGTCCTCACACCGCACCGTGCGCCCGGTGGCCGCGCCGACGGTGGCCGCGCGGACGGTGGCGGCGATCTCTGCCATCGTCAGCGCCTCGGGTCCGGATAGGTCGTACGTGACACCCGCGTGGGGAGCGGGATCCCGCAGGATGGCCACCACCAGCTCGGCGATGCCGGCGCGCGTCACCGCGGCGACGCGGCCATCGCCGGCCGGCCCGCGGATCGCGCCGTCGTCGCCGACGAGCTGGCTCACGAAGTCGATGTAGAAGGCGTCGCGCAGGAACGTCCACGTCATCCCGGAGGTGCGGATCCTCTCCTCGGCCGCGTGATGGTCGCGGGCCAGCGTGAAGGTCGCGTCCGCCTCCGCTCCTGCGAAGGACGTGTAGACGACGTGCTCGACGCCCGCCTCGGCCGCCGCGTCCACGAACGCGACGTGCTGCGCGAGCCGGTGCTCGTCCTCGGCCGCCGAGACCATCAGCACCGTCGAGACGCCGGTCAGCGCGGCGACGGAGGCTGCGTGATCCCCGTACGCCGCCTCGTGGACCGTGGTGCCGGCCAGGTCCGGCGCTCGCGCGGGCGTCCGGACGAGGAGCCGCGGCGGGAGACGGGCGTCCGCCAGGCTCCTGGACACCGCTCGCCCGACGGCACCTGTCACCCCGATGACGGCGATGACCGCGGTGGGCCTGGTCATGATGGACTCCCGTCGGCGCGGTCGTCGGAGACTCGCTGTACCAGCCATGAGGCGGCCCCGTCTCGCGAGGAGGCGGGGGCCGCGTCGTGCCGTGCGTCCGCGCATCAGGACCCGGGACGCGTCATGATCACGTCGAATGTGGACGTCCGCGCGTTCCCGTCACGGTCTTTCGCGGCGCAGGTGACCGTCGACGTGCCGACCGGGAAGATGCCGCTGCGCGGGATGTGCACACCACCCGCACGTTGCCGTCGCGCGTAAATTTGCCCGGGTCCCGTCCTCGGCGAGGAGGGCATCCGGGTCCGGCCGACCGGGCGGGTCGGGCCTCCGCCAGCCGCGCTAGGTGTACTGGGTCATGACGTTGGTGACACTCGGGCCGCGGGCGTGAGCCCGTGGCTTGAGTGGATTCGTTCAGTGTTGTAGTGCTCGATGAAGGGGTCAAGCGCGTCGGCGC